>CAIPNE010000366.1 GCA_903866355.1 uncultured Gammaproteobacteria bacterium | reverse complement strand
CCGTAGGCGTCAGCTTGGTAGAAGACAGCAATTCGCGACCGACCGGCCGCGACCAGGTGGTCAACGAGGCCGGCGGTTTCCTGGCGGTAGGAGGCACGCAGGTTGAAGACTAGCGCGTCGTACGGCGGGCGGCGCTGCGGTTCGGCGCCGGTCAGCGGGAAAAACAGCAGTGCTTTGTCGTTCTGGAATTTTTTCAGGATAGGTAAGACGCGCGTTACCGGATCGGTGCCAACATAATTGAACAGCAGGAAGGCGTGGTCGTGCTGCAGCAGCTTCAGCGTATTGGTGAAGGTGGTTTCTGGCTGATAGGCGTCGTCATAGGCCACTAGATTGATCTGGCGGCCGTGGATGCCGCCGGTCGCGTTGACGGCGAGAAAGCAGGCCATCGCGCCGCGATACAATTGCCGCCCGAGATTACGCGAGGCCCCATTGAAGGGCGCCGACATGCCGATCACGATTTCGTGGGGACTAATGCCGGGATCGTCTGCCCGCGCTGGCATGACAGCCAAGGCGGGTAGCAGGAGTGCCACCGCAATAACGTGCCGCCAACGAGTGCTTCTCAGTGTCATCTTGACTTCCTCAAGCGAGTCCTAGCCTCGCTGACCGGTGGCGCGCGGCTGGAATACAGCCGCTAAGTGTGGAGGAGACTATACCCGAACGAGCCACCCGCCTAGCTCACCTCACTGCGTCGCAAGCGGGCTGTTTAGCGCTGCACCTGTGAGGGCTTTGGGAGAGTAAAAGGATTCATTTGGCCGGGGCTGTTGGTGGTCACTTGAGCCGCCAAGATTGGGCGGGTGGCGATGGTTTTGAGCATCAGCTTAACTTGGGCGCAGCGTGTTTGACGGCATGCGCAGCTTTTTGGGGCAATGGTTAACAGTGGTCCGTCTGGGTGGACGGCGACACGGCACGTGCCGTTGGCATGGCGGCGCCGAAAATCCAGCTCGCGCTGGCCGTCTGTCATGTCCTCCGAAACCCCTCAGAGCTTGCACCACTTGCGCGAAATAGGCCCTCTCAGCGCGCTACGCCGAGGTGCTCCGGGGGCCGTTTGATGAGGGCCGAAAACGACCCGTCAACCACGGACCAGTTCGAAAGGAATTCGGTAAGCACCGTTGCATCACGGTACCCGCTGGTGCGCTGCGCCAAGGGTCTCGATGACAACCCATTGCGGCCTGCGAAACTGGGCAGCACCAGCGGGTCGTTAGCCGCGGTCTGGGCGAGGGGCTGGCGGTTTGCCCCGTCGTTCACCATCGCGCCCGACGTCATGCCACAATCCGTGGGCAGGCACGCAGCTGCTTTCGCGAACTGGCCGCCTACGATCGAGCAACTATGGCGGGCGTCCTCTCCATCACTGGCCCGTCAATGATGAGAGCCTGTCCGCCGCGCGCGAGTAGCGAGTTGGGCCCCCGGGCCCGGCCGCCGCAAGCAGCTATTTTTAGGCTTTCCCCCTTATTTATGGATGCCGAATTCGTTGACTAGCACGCCCGAACCCTTACTGACACCACAGTTCATCCTGATGTTGATCACGACATCTATCATTGGCTTGTCATTCTCGGTCTATTT
>CAIPNE010000365.1 GCA_903866355.1 uncultured Gammaproteobacteria bacterium | reverse complement strand
GGGCTGGGTGGATATGCACGCCATGTGGGATCCTTGGTTTTTGTACCGATTCGCGCCCAATGAAGCTAAACGCGCCTACGAGCGGTTTCCGCAGATCGCCGCTTGGCTTGCCCGTTTAGATGCCTTAGGTCAGGGCACTCGCATTGAGATGCCACCTTCGGCCGCGCTGGATATCGCCCGCGACGCGATACCGCTGCCCGCGACCGGCATCGATCCCCACGACCCCCTTGGGATCGCTGCGGGCACGCTCGTCCGGATTTCGCCATCAGACTACGCGGAGGCCAATGTGGTTGGCAGGTTGGTCGGCACAACCACCTCCAGCGTGACCATTCGTCGCGAGGATCCGCGCGTGGGAGAAGTGGCGGTGCACTTTCCAAAAATTGGCTATGCGGTGGAACCGGCATAACGCAATCGGTCGCGCTTTAGCCTCGGCGGTTGGCTAGGGGCGGCGGTGCACTGCGGCAAAAATGCTGCGCTTGATTATCGACCTCTAGCTGTCACTCTGACGGGGTCGAACTACCCACTTAATGGAGGCGCTATGACCCAGCTAGATTTAGACCTGTGTTATCTCACGGCCACCGAAGCCATTGCGCGGTTTAAAGCCCGCACGTTATCACCGGTCGAATTGACCAGCGCGCTGATAGCGCGTTCGCAGGCCCTCAATCCAACGCTTAACGTGCTGACTGAATTAAAAACCGAGGCCGCGCTGGCGGCGGCGCGGGTGGCCGAAGGACGCTACAGCAAAGCGAAGTCTGCGCGCCCCCGCCCATTAGAAGGCGTGCCGGTTGCGATCAAGGATTTTCATTCGGTGAAAGACGAGCGCACGACCTACGGCTCGAAAGCGTATGCCGATTTCAAGCCGGCGCATTCGGCACCCACGGTGGCGCGGCTGCTAGACGCTGGGGCCATTCTATTGTCGCGTACCACCACGCCAGAACTCGCGCACGGCGGCATTACCAAAAGCCCGCTGTGGGGGGTGTCGCGTAATCCGTGGAATCCCCAATACACCTGCGGCGGCTCGTCTGGCGGATCCGGTGCGGCGGTCGCGGCGGGCATGACGACGATCGCTGATGGCACGGACGGTGGTGGATCGATTCGAATTCCGGCGGCGCTGAACGGCATTTTTGGCTACAAACCGCCCTTCGGGCGCAACCCCGTTGATCTCGACCACCCACTAGAAACCTTGCTGCATTACGGGCCGATGACGCGCAGCGTGGCAGATGCCGCCCTGATGCAGAACGTGATGTCGGGACAACATGTGATGGATATCTGCTCGCTGCGCGAGTCCTGTGTGTTGCCGGAAAAATTTGCTGCCATTCGCGGCCTGAAAATCGCCGTGTCTATGGACCTCGGCTATGTTGAGGTGGCCGACGATGTGCAAAAAAATACGCGCGAGGCGATTGCGGTGCTGAAGCGTTTAGGCGCCAAAGTAGAGGAGGTGGACTTGGGCTGGAACGAGACCGTGCTCGATGCTTGGCAGACTTGGTGGGAGGGTTTGTTCGCCGGGCTATGCGGCGACTTGTTGCCGCGCTGGCGTCATCACCTCACGCCGCTGGTAGAGCAACTATTGGAAAGTGGTTTACGCCACAGTGGCGTGCAGTTGTATAAAACCAATCTGGTGCGCGGTTGGATGTATCAGACGCTGGGCCCCATTCTCGAAAAATACGACGCACTGGTGTGTCCCACTTTGGCGGTGTCCTGTCTGGATGCCGAACACGATGACATGGCGAAGGACTTCCGCATCAATGGCAAAAAAGTACCTGCGGATGTGGGGTGGGCGATGACCTATCCGTTCAACCTTATGGGCTGGTGTCCGGTGGCGAGCGTGCCGACGGGCTTTGGGGCCACGGGCATGCCCACCGGCATGCAGATCGTCGGACGCACGTTCGACGACCCAATGGTGTTTAGGATCGCCAGCGCCTTTGAGGCGGCCCGGCCATGGCGTGGCGCTCGACCCGCAATCTAAGCTGCCGAGCGCGCGGCCCGGGTAGCGGGTGCCGGGCATGGCCCACGGTGACAGGTCGCCGTGGGCCAACTGCTGGGCCGGCTAATAGTCCCCCTCGCACAGCACGTTGGCGGCACACAGTGCGGCAATCTCCGCCTCGCTGTGTCCCAACCAGTCACGCAGAATTTCGCTGTTATGTTGGCCGAGGGTGGGGGCTTGCAGCGGTAAGTCGGCGGGAAAAGCCGAAAATTTGAGTGGCATGCCAGGGATCTCAAAGCGGCCCGCCAGCGGATCGTCGATGGTGCGGACGGTGCCGCGGGCGGTGAGATGCGGATGGGTGAGGGTTTCTTCGATGGACAACACCGGTGCGGCCGGCACTTGATGCTGATGCAGTTTTGCGATGGCGCTATCGCGGTCGGGAAAAGTGGCCAGCCAATTCTCCAGCACCAGCACCACGGCGGGGCGGTTGGCTAAGCGGGCCGCGTCGCTACTGAAATTGGGGTCGGTGACTAAATCAGGCCGCTGCATCGCGGTGCACAGATCCTGCCAATGATGCAGGAAGGCCATGATGACTACCCAACCGTCCGTCGCCTTGAAGACCCCCGCGGGACACAAATAATTTAAATGCGGGCCTTGGCGAGTGGGTTTGAACGCACCGTTGCTGCCGCTGCACTGGTGCACCGCGACCTCTAGGCAATGGTAATAGACATCGAGCAAACCAATGTCCAAATGCTGACCTTTGCCCGTGCGATCCCGATAGCGTAGCGCGGCCAACACCGCCAATGCCCCGTGGACGCCGGTGCTCACATCGCCAATGCCGACGGGTGGGATATACGGCACGCCACCGGCATCCCCGATCATCGAGGTGATCCCGGAATACGCTTGGGCGATGAAGTCGTAGCCGGGCAGTCCGGCCAGCGGGCCACTTTGTCCCAGTGCCGAAATAGAACACAAAATGACGTCTTCACGCAGTTCGCACAGCCGCTCGTAGCCCAGTCCCATCTGCGCCAATGTGCCGGGTTTAAAATTCTCCACCACCACGTCGACCTTGGGCACGAGGGCGGCGATGAGGGCCATGCCGCGAGGGTCGCGTAAATCCACGCACAGGCTTTTTTTGCCCAGACTCTGTTGCACGTAATACAGGCTGCGATCATTGCGAATGTGCGACATTTTGCGGGTCATATCGCCGCTCGGCGCGGACTCCACTTTGATCACCTCAGCACCCATTTCGGCGAACATCCGGGTGCAGGTGGGGCCAGCCAGTGCGCGCGTAAAATCGAGCACTCGCAGGCCTGTCAAAACGTGTTCCAGCGGTCCGGCCATGGTTTTCTCCTGAGTTATTGAACGCGCATTATTTCTGAGCTGGGCGCGGCTTGCGAAAAAATATTTCTCACGGCCGGCCCTATAGGCAGAACTGTCCGCGTGGGACCCGCAGTGTACTCGCCAGACTAGGCCGTCGGGTTCGTGCGGTACCGCCGCTGAGCGTCATCCGGCCCAAGGACGGCGAAATTTACTTTGGAACGCCATTATGATTTATGGGACTCAATGGCTGCGCCCGCCGCTTTAGCCCAGCCATCCCGCGAGGCTTGAGGTTGCGCGCAAGCCCGAGAGATTAGGATTGTTCGTCCAATTATCAGAGTGGAGAGAGCATGAAGAATCGACGTATGCGCTGCCTGCTCGCGGTACCGGCAGTGCGCCCGGAGTTTTTCCAAAAAGCGGCTGACAGCACCACCGATGCGCTGTTTTTAGCTCTTGAGGATAGCGTGGCGCCTGAGCATAAGTTGGCCGCCCGTGCTACCGCGCAACGTGCGCTGCGGGAGGTGCAGTGGCGGGACAAACGCGTCTTGGTGCGTACTAATGGGCTGGATACTGCGTGGGGCTTCCGGGATAT
>CAIPNE010000364.1 GCA_903866355.1 uncultured Gammaproteobacteria bacterium | reverse complement strand
TGGAACGGTGCCACCCCCAGTTTGAAGGCGATCCCGACCAGCAAAAACACCAGCCCAAATACCAGCAGCATGCGCTTGTCGTCCGAGACACTGACCTTAATGAGGAGTTCGGACAGATCGAGTGTGCCCGTTACGCCATACAGGATGGACATGCCATAGAGCAGCATTCCGGACGCCAAGGCCCCCAGAACAAAATACTTCATCGCGGCTTCTGAGGATTTGGCGGAGTCGCGTTGCAGCGCAACCAAAGCGTAAAGAGAGAGCGACAGCAGTTCTAGCCCAAGATAAATGGTGATCAAGCTATTGGCCGAAACCAGCAGCAACATGCCCAGCGTGGCGAACAGCGCCAAGGGGTAATGTTCACCGTGAGGGGTTTCGCGTTTGCGGAAATACTCACGCGCATAAAAAAACGAAACCACCACCAGCACCAGAATAAAACCTTTCAACACGGTGCCAAGGACGTCTTGCCGGTAGGTGCCGGCGAAGGCGAAGCGGGTAGCGTCGGGCACCTGGCTAGCCAATTCTCCGAGCACCACCAAACTGCCGATGACGGCGAACCAAAAGGTGGCAGCAGGCCGCTGGCGGCCCGCAAAGGCGTCTACCAACAAAGTAGCGCAGGCCACCGCTAACAGGGTGATTTCGGGGATGATGAGTGCAATGTCATTCATGGGCGGCGACGCTCAGCTTGGATTGGGCAACCTGCTCCACGAGGTGCTGAACGCTCGCGTGCATCATGTCGAGCAGCGGTGCGGGCCACAGCCCGACCACCAGCACCAGCACGGCGAGTGACGTCAAAATGGCCGCCTCGCGGCCATTGATATCGGTGAGCGCCGCCACTTTGGCATTGCGAATTTCGCCAAACACCACGCGTTTGTACATCCACAACGTATAAGCAGCACCGATAATGAGGGTTGTTCCGGCAAGGAAGGCGTACCAGAAGTTCGCTTTGAACACGCTCACAATGATAAGGAATTCGCCCACGAAGCCAGAAGTAGCCGGCAAACCGGCGTTGGCCATGGCAAAGAGCAGCATGAAGGCCGCGAACTTCGGCATCGTGTTGGCCACGCCGCCGTAATCGTTGATTTGCCGGCTATGCAGACGGTCGTAGAGCACGCCCACACATAAAAACAGCGCGCCAGACACGAAGCCATGAGAAATCATTTGGACCATGGCGCCTTCGATGGCCATCGCCGCGTTTTTCCAGTCATTGGTGCCGGCGAAAATATCGAACACGGCGAATAGCCCCAACGTCACAAAACCCATGTGCGAGATAGATGAGTACGCGATGAGTTTTTTCATGTCTTGCTGGGCCAAAGCCACTAGCCCGATGTAAACCACCGCAACCAGCGACAGCGCAATCATGAAGCCATCGAGGGACGCCGAAGCGTCCGGCGTAATGGGCAGGCTAAAACGCAGGAAGCCGTAGCCGCCCATCTTCAGCATGATGGCCGCCAGCACCACCGAACCGCCGGTGGGCGCCTCCACGTGGGCGTCGGGCAACCAAGTGTGTACCGGCCACATGGGTACCTTTACCGCAAAGGCCATCAAGAAGGCGATGAAAATCCATTGCTGTTCGGTGGCCGTCAGTTGGGCTGCCTGCAAATCTGCGATCGAAAAGCTGTGTGCCTGACTGTAGAGATACAGCAGCGCGACCAGCATCAGCACGGAACCCAAAAAGGTATAGAGAAAAAACTTTATCGTGGCGTAGACGCGCCGCGGCCCGCCCCAGATGCCGATGATCAAAAACATCGGGATGAGCATGGCTTCCCAAAACACATAAAAGAGCAGCGCGTCGAGGGCGCAGAACACCCCCACCATGAAGCCTTCCAGAATGAGAAAGGCGCCCATGTATTGATTGACGCGCTGATCGATAACCTCCCACCCAGCGGCG
>CAIPNE010000363.1 GCA_903866355.1 uncultured Gammaproteobacteria bacterium | reverse complement strand
GTGACCACTTTCCCCGCTTTGGCGTCTGTGAGCGCGACCTGACGATTGGGCGCACACCATACCGCCACCGCCTTATCGTAGGAGGGGCTGTCTAAGCCGGTGCGCGGAAACGAAAGATACCGCACGGAGATCCCGGCATCGTTCAGGGCGGCGATCTGGCCATGAAACTTGCGGCAGTAGCCGCAGTCGATGTCGGTAAACACGTAAAGCGTTTTCAGCTGCTTAGCGGCTGGGGCGGCAAACTCAATGGTGGCAGCAGGTTTAAGCGCAGCAAACGCCGCGGCGCGGGCTTCTATGCGGCGCTGGTCGGTGAGATTGAGCCGCGTGTTGAGGTCAAAAACATCCCCGCGAAACACGTAACGCCCATCCTCACTCAGGTAGAGCACGGTGGCGCCCAGTAACACCTCGTAGGTGCCTGGCAACGGGCCGGGTTTAACGCTGGTAATGGTGGCGTCCGGGACCACGCCTTCGAGCTTGGCGGCGAGTCGTTGGACTACTGCGGCGTCTGCTGCCGTTGCAGGCGAACCCAGCAGCAGTCCCGTGATTAATGTGGCAAAAAGTAGACTAGCCTTCATTCGATTTCCTTCAGGGTGGTGTCGCAAAGTGTGATATTGCAGGCTAATCTACCACGAATCGTGTCACGGCCCGACGTAAAAAGCGGACCCGGCGGGGCCCGCGGGAGCCACGCACGGCGGGCACCTCTATGCCGAATCTAGCCCCGCCACATTGTGAAATGCTCGCACTCGCGCGCGCAAACAATGACGAACCATGGACAACACAGAGCGCGCCAACATGCAGCTGGGCAAGTACCACATCATCCGCAGTCTGGGGCTAAGCCCCATAGCACATGTGTTCTTGGCTCGTGAGCCTTTCATTGATCGCGAAGTCGCCTTGAAGGTATCCCTCACCACCGCGCAAGACCCGGGCGAGGCAGCTGCTGCCCAGCGTGCGTGGTTCTTCAATGATGCACAAACTGCGGGCGCTCTGCGCCATCCCAACATCACCACTATTTTTGACGCGGGCATCGAAGAAAATCGTTACTACATCGCCATGGAATTTATGCCGGGGGAACGCTCCTTAGAGGACTACGTTTCGGCTGACCACCTGCTTCCCCTAGCGGAAGTGACCAGGGTGTTGGCGCAATGCGCGCTAGCCTTGGACTATGCGCACCGGCATGGCGTCATTCACCAAAATATTAAGCCCAGCAATGTGCTAATCAGCGAGCTATTCGAAATTAAAATCACCGATTTCGGTGGCGCCATTAGCAAATCGGCGCCGGCTACGTTAGCGCCAACCGCAATGGGTTCGGTGCTGTATCAAGCGCCTGAGCAATTCCGCAACGACGGGCCGAGCGAGCAAACAGACCTCTTTTCCCTAGGGGTCGTGGCCTACCAACTCATTACCGGAAAACATCCGTTCGAAGCCCCGACAAGTGACCTGACCCGGCAAAAAATACTGCAAGGCAGGCCACTGCCGCTGAGCGATTTCCGCGGAGAAGTGCCCGACATTTATCAACGAATTATCGATAAAACCCTCGCTAGAAATCCCGCAAATCGCTATAAATCTGGCGCCGATTTGGCTGGTGATCTGTCTCTCGTTTTCGATTTTCTGCCGGAAAACCCCACGTGGGTATCGCCCCAGACAAAATTTGACCTAGTATCGAATCTTGATTTTTTTCGTGATTTTTCCGAGGAAGATCTCTGGGAGATTGTGCACGCCAGCGAGTGGCTCACGTGCGAGCCAGGCGACACCGTGGTCGCCGAAGGTGAGATTGACGCTTCATTTTTCGTGATCGTAGAGGGCAGTGTTGCCGTCAAAAAAAATACGCGTGACATTCTCCTGCTACACCCCGGCGCCTGTTTCGGAGAAATGGGACTGGTGTCTGGCCGCCAGCGCAGCGCCACTGTCGTGGCATTAATGACTGTCACGCTGCTCAAAATCTGCAGCCCGCTAATCGAGCGAATGCCGATGAGTACGCAAAATCGCTTTCAACGCAGTTTCTTGCTGGCTCTCATCAGCCGACTAGAGAGCGCTACAGAGCAGTTGGCGGACCAACCACCAAGCCATGAGCACACATAACCAGCGGCCTGCGGGCGCCACGTCCGGCCCACCACGAGTCGCCGCGCCCGCAGAGCACGTGCTAACGCTAGAAGAAGTGCTGTTACTTTTGCGAGGCAAGGGCTGGCTGGCGGCAAGCAGCATCCAGCGCCTGCTGGCCGGCATCGCGCAGCACGACCAGCGCCATCCTTTCGCGCAGTTGGCTGCCCAAAGTCTTCGCAGCGATTCCGACCCCAGCGTGGCGCTCACTCTGGAGACGGTCACGCGACTCGTCGCCGATTGCGTGAATTTACCTTATTGCCGCATCGATCCACTCAAAATCGAGGTTGAGTCGGTCACCTCGCTCGTCTCGCAGGCCTATGCCACCCGTTGGCAATTCCTGCCCATTGAAGTCGCTGACCAGCACGTTGTCATCGCCACCGCCGAGCCATTCATCACCGAATGGGAAAAAGAAATCGCGCCCATCGTGAAACGGCAGATCCGGCGGGTGGTCGCCAATCCTGTCGAAATTCGCCGCTATTTACGCGAGTTCTACGGGGTCAGTCGCTCCATCAACAAAGCAATGACCAGCAAGGTTGCCGAGCGCAGCAATATTATTGAAAACATAGAGGCGCTCACCCAACTCGGTGAGATTGGCGAACCCGACGCCAATGACCGCCACATCGTGCATTTGGTCGATTGGCTGCTCCAATATGCTTTTGAGCAGCGGGCGAGCGATATCCACATTGAACCGCGCCGGGAGCAGGGCAACATCCGTTTTCGCATCGATGGCATTTTGCATCTCGTGAATCAGATGTCGACGCCGGTGATTGGCGCCATTATCAGCCGCATCAAAACACTGGGACGGCTAGATATAGCGGACAAACGACGGCCACAGGACGGCCGCATGAAAACCAAGACGCCGCTGGGTAAAGAAGTGGAAATACGGCTGTCCACCATGCCAACCGCATTCGGTGAAAAACTCGTCATGCGAATTTTCGATCCCGAAAAACTGGAGCAACCGTTTGCAGCTCTAGGGTTCGGCGACGCCGATCTCGCCGCATGGAAAGCCCTGACGAGCCACCCGCACGGCGTCATTTTGGTCACAGGCCCCACCGGCTCGGGTAAGACCACCACGCTGTACTCTGCGTTACGTCAATTGGCTAGACCCGAAATCAATGTATGCACCATCGAAGACCCAATCGAAATGGTCGAGCCTACTTTTAATCAGATGCAAATCCAGCCAGGGCTAGACCTTAGTTTTGCCAATGGGGTCAGGACCCTGCTCCGACAAGATCCCGACATCATCATGATCGGCGAAATTCGTGACCGTGAAACCGCAGAGGTGGCAATCCAGGCCGCGTTGACCGGACATTTAGTGCTCTCTACGCTGCACACCAACGACGCACCCGCCGCAGTCACGCGGCTGATGGATTTAGGCGTAGAACCCTATCTCATCGCGGCCACGCTACTGGGGGTGGTAGCGCAACGGCTGGTTCGCACGCTATGTCCGCACTGTCAGCGCAGTGTGCCGCTGGACCTCGCTGCGTGGTCCAATTTAGTTGGCAGCGGCAAGCTGACTCCACCGGCCATGATGCAGGCGGCGGTTGGTTGCGTTGAGTGCCGTCACACGGGTTTTCGCGGCCGTGCCGGCATCTACGAAATACTGACCCTCTCCGAAGCCCTGAACACGCTGGTAAAGCCCGGTCTGCAAACTGACGTGCTACGTAACGCCGCCGTGCGTGCCGGTATGCGCCCCTTACGGCTGTCGGGCGCGGCAAAAATTGCGGCTGGCAAGACCACTTTTGCCGAAGTACTCTCGGTCGTGCCAGCCGAACGAAACACTGTGTGCGAATAACGCAAGCCGCGCCATCGCGTTTAGCCAATCCAAGCCGCGTTCAGCCACGCGGATGGTGAACTTCGTGTAATTGCTTGAGCCGATCTTTCGCCAAATGCGTATAAATCTGCGTGGTCGAAATATCCGCGTGCCCTAATAACAGCTGTACCACCCGCAAATCAGCGCCATGGTTGAGCAAATGCGTCGCGAAAGCATGGCGCAAAGTATGCGGTGATAAATCCGCGTTGATACCCGCCTTACGCGCGTGTTTTTTTATCAGCCACCAAAAAGCCTGACGCGTCATCGCCTCCCCACGGCTGGTGGGAAACAGCGACTCGCACACTTTGCCTTTTAAAATCTCAGCACGCGCCGCGCCGAGATAAATCTCCAGTTGATCGCGGGCCACATCACCTAAAGGCACTAATCGCTCCTTGTCCCCCTTTCCGATTACCCGGATAACCCCCGCCACCAAACCTACCTGCGAGCGGGTTAGGGCCACTAATTCCGAGACTCGTAGCCCAGTGGCATAGAGCACCTCCAGCATCACACCATCACGCGCGGCCAACGCTGTCTTGTTACCTGGCGCATTCAGCAATGCCTCGACGTCGCGTTCACTCAGGCTTTTCGGCAAGTGGCGGCTGATACGGGGGTTTTTTAAGCGCAGCGTAGGGTCGTCGGAGCGGATCCGCTCGCGCACGAGATAGGCAAAAAAGCGGCGCAGACTGGATAGCCGGCGCGCCGTAGAGCGGCCAGATTGGCGCGCCGAGACCGCCAGATAAGCCAGCAAATCCGCTTCTCCCGCCTCCTCTAGCAACACTGCTTGTAAGCGTAGAACTGCCACGATTTGCCGCAAATCCGCGCCATAGGCCTGTACCGTGTTTGGGCTCAAGCCATGTTCAACCCAGAGATGGTCGAGAAAGCTCGTTAACAACCGGGTGTCGGTCATCCGTTTTCCTTGCTGGCGTGGCGACGACAATTTTTAAAACACGGGGCGAACGCTTAATGACACTTGTGCCGCTGGGCCATGAACTTTAGCCTATGAGAGCATAGCGTATCCGCACAACCCCCATCGCCGACAGGACGGCCGTATTCATGACATCAAAAACTCCCGTCGCCATCGACGGTCTGTCGCTCTACCAGACCACAACCTGTTGGTTTTGCGGCAAAGTTCGACAAAAAATCAGCGATTTAGGTATTAAGATTGAGCTGCGTGATATCGCCGCTAGCACTAGCTACCGTGAGGAGCTCATTCAGGGTGGGGGAATGGGACAGGTTCCCTGCCTACGCATTGCGCAGCTTGATGGGCGCGTGGAGTGGTTATACGAATCCACCGACATCTGCGAATATTTGCAGGAAAAATTCGCGTAACGAACCGACGCCCGGCCGTGTCTCCGACCACGGACGGGCATGGACGTAGCCGTGGTCTAGCGGCTGC
>CAIPNE010000362.1 GCA_903866355.1 uncultured Gammaproteobacteria bacterium | reverse complement strand
CTTGTCGATCCGACCTTCAAGTTCATGCAGGTAGGCTGCCACGATCGGCTTCACGTAAGCATTGGCGGCAACCGTCGAGGTCCGCTCGAACTCCTTGATCTCACACGCAAGCTCAGACGACAGCGAGATGGCGACACCTGGTAAAGCGGTCTGAAGCTGGTCGCGCAGCCGCTTTTCATGCGCATCGTTCGCGTAGGCGTGCAGCAGGGACACGGCAACCGACTCAACCCCCAGCTTTTTCAATTCAGCCGCCACGCGCTCGATCTCATCAGCCGTGAGCGGCTTCAGCGAGCTGCCATACGCGTCCAGTCGCTCATGCACTTCAACACGGCAGTCTGCATCAACCAGTGGCTGGGGCAGCACGATGTCGAGGTCATAGATGTCATAGCGCCACTCGCGGCCGATATCGAGCATGTCGCGCATGCCTTCTGTGGTTACCAACGCAGTGCGTGCCCCCTTGCGCTCGATCAGAGTGTTGGTGATCAAGGTCGTTCCATGGACAACTTCTGCCAGTGGTGGTGTGTCGATGCCCATCGACCGTGAGACCTGCTGCAGCAGGTTCAGTATCACGGTAGAGACGGCTTCGCCAGGATCGTTCGGTGTGGTGGGCGTCTTGCCAACCCAGATTCTGCCAATGGATGACAGCGTGGCCACGCCGTCGGTGAAGGTTCCACCGATATCCACGGCGACACGCAAACTGTCAGGTTTTGCGGAAGAGTTTTTCACAAGCATCAATGGGGTTTTAATAGGGGTTGGTTTATATATGTCGTACCGCGGGGTTCATCAAGGCTCAATAGGCGACGGTGATCAGACGCTCTTCGGTCATTTCGCGTATGGCATAGGAGGGGCCTTCGCGGCCGAAGCCACTGTCCTTGACGCCTCCAAAGGGCATTACATCGACGCGTGCGCTGGAGGCTTCATTGACATGCACACCGCCAAAGTGGAGACGGCGTGCAGTTTGCAATGCGGTTGACAGGTCGCTGGTGAACAGGCCGGCGGCAAGACCGTAGGGGCTGTCGTTGGCACGCCTGACGGCCTCGTCGATCGTGTCGAACTCAAGAATGCTCAGGACTGGGGCAAATATCTCTTCGGAATACACCCGCATGGTGTCCGTCACGCCAGTCAGCACCGTTGCCGGCATTACATTGCCTTCGCAAACACCCCCTGTCAGCACTGTGGCGCCTGCGGCTACAGCCTCTTGTACCCAAGCGGTGGCGCGTTGCGCATGGTGGGCGCTGATCATGGGGCCGATGATGGTGGCGGGATCAGCCGGATCACCTGCCTTCGCCGCCTTGGCTGCGGCGACGAATTTGGGAATGAATTTCGCTGCGATACGGCGATCGACAAACAACCTTTGGACCGACGTGCAAACCTGCCCGGCTTTGCGAAACCCGGCGTTGACGATCTTAGGCACTGCCATGTCGATATCGGCGTCGTGGCAGACGATGGTGCTGGCGATGCTGCCAAGTTCTAACTGCGTACCGCGTAAGCCAGCGGCCTGCTGAATTTCGCGACCGACTTGTGTACTGCCGGTGAAGGCGTAATAAGCAATACGTTGGTCCTGCAGTAGTTGGCGGCCAATCTGGGTGCCCGCGCCATTGACAAGCGCTAGCAACGCGGGTGGCAGGCCCGCCTCAAGTAATATTTTGCACAGCTCGACGGCAGTCAGTGGCGTCAGGTTCGACGGCTTGAGCACGACGGCATTACCGCCCGCCAGTGCTGGCGCCACCTTATGCGCTACTGTGTTGAGTGGCGAGTTGAAAGGCGTGATTGCACAGATCACACCGCGCGGTACGCGCACCGTGAAGCCAAGTCGGTTTTTCATGCCAGCGGCAGCTTCCATGGGAACCAATTCACCGTTCAGGCGCTTGGCTTCGTCGGCCGACAACTCTAAGGTCTGAACGCAACGGCGAACTTCGTTGTCAGCATCAGGTTTTGTGAAGCCGGCCTCGTCACGCATAAGACCTGACAGTACCGCCATACGGCCTTCAGTCAGGCGCGCCGCTTGTGCCAGGATCTGGAATCGTTCATATGGACTCAGACTCGAAGCTTGAACACCGGCCAGAGCGCCGGTGACAGCCTCATCGACCTGTGTGGCAGAGGCGACTGCCATTTGACCGTAGACACGGCCCTGGAACTTTTCGGTCAGCGTCTGTGTCGATTCGCCATCAACCCATTTACCCCTGATAAGAAGTTGGGACATGGACTGTACCTAGCGGTTCGAGGCCAGCGCCTGCATGAAGCCCAGACGAATCTTGACGGGATCGCGCTCAGTCGTGCCGGCAGGTTTCTGGTCATCGATGCGAGCCGCGATGAACCGAGGGCCATCGCCCTTCAGTGCGAGATCGATGAGAGCTTCGAAATGTGCATCATCCGTGGCCCAGTCGCTCTGCACCAAGCCTGCGCCACGCGCCATGCTGACAAGGTCGACGGTGCTGGTTGTCAGTGTGGCCTGCTTGCCGGTGATCTGGTACATGCCATTATCAAAGACGATGATGGTGAGATTTTTCAGCGCGGTGGCAGCCGCCGTGCCAAGCGAGCCAAGCTGCATCAGCAGCGAGCCGTCACCTTCAAGCGCAAAAACACGGCGCTTGGGCTGGGCCAGCGCCACGCCAAGAGCAATCGGTGCCGTCAGCCCCATGCTGCCGAGCATGTAAAAATTTTCGGGTCGCTGACCACTGGCCCACAGGTCAAAATTGTTGTTACCAATACCGCCAATGACGGCTTCGTTTGCGGTGAGCTTACCGACCAGACGGCGCGTCAGATCTGAGCGATTCATGATTCGGAGAGTGCTGCGGAAGTTTGATTTTTGAGGTGCCATGGTCACTCCGGGTATCAGTTGGATCGCTTGGTTAAGAGCGGAGACAAAATCATCGCAGCCGGCGCCTGTGTTGAAAAAGCCTGCTTGATCATGTTGTCGACGACGAACTCGACGTCGTCGAGCCGCTGAATGGCGAAGTGCTCGATTCCCAGCGACTCAAGCACGGGACGCATGGTGCGGCAAACGATGGCCTGGCCGATCTGATGGTCGCCCAGCGCGCCACGCTCTGAAATCATCATGAGCAG
>CAIPNE010000361.1 GCA_903866355.1 uncultured Gammaproteobacteria bacterium | reverse complement strand
CGCCGCTGGTGGAGCACCAGCCCAAGCTACCATTGCGGGACACCCTGAGCATCATCATCCCTGCGAGCGCCTACGCGGCAGTCGCCGCTGGTCGGACGGAAAAAACCGGCACACGCGGCGTCGTGACTCATCGCAGGGGACCTGCGCGCGGATCACGCCGGCGGCGAGTCCCGTGGCACGGGCGTTGCGTGTTTGTCCCGACGCTCGCCGTAAATTTTTTTCCCAGCCCGCGCAGCCCCCTTTAGGCCACGTAGTGGATCGCCGTGGACGAAGGTAGCCGCTCACCGCTGCCGGCGATAGCCGCTCTGATCAACTAATCGGCAAAAAATGCCGTGTGTCTTGACTAGCGGGAGAGGCGCTGGGCGCTTAGGTCATAGTCGTCGGCCCCGGTGACCCGCACGCGGAGTAAATCGCCGGCCTTGGCGCGTCGGGCATTTTTGACGTACACCAGTCCATCGATTTCTGGGGCGTCAGCCGCGCTACGAGCCACCGCGCCACGCTCGGATTGGCCATCCACCAGGACCTCTATTTCTCGACCCACCTTCTGCGCCAAACGCTGGCGACTGATCGCTTGCTGGGTTTCCATAAAGCGCGCGTAACGTTCCGCTTTTAGCGCTGCGGGAACAGGGTCCGGCAGATCGTTGGCGCTCGCACCAGCGACCGGCGAATATTCAAAGCAACCCGCCCGATCGATTTGCGCTTCCGTGAGAAATTCGAGCAAGGTGGCAAAGTCGGCTTCGGTCTCGCCGGGAAATCCCACAATAAAGGTGCTCCGCAAGGTGAGCGTAGGACACACGGCGCGCCACGCAGCAATCCGCGCCAAGGTGTTCTCTGCAGCTGCCGGTCGCCGCATCAGCTTTAACAAGCGGGGACTACCGTGCTGGAAAGGAATATCCAGATAGGGGAGCAGCCGGCCTTCGGCCATTAAGGGCAAGACCTCATCCACATGCGGATAGGGGTAGACGTAATGCAGCCGCACCCACACGCCCAGCGTGCTCAGCGCAGCGCACAGCCCCGCGAAGCTCGCTTTCACCGGCCGGCCCTGCCAGAAGCCGGTGCTGTAACGCAAATCGCTGCCATAAGCACTGGTGTCTTGGGAGATGACCAGCAGCTCGCGTACCCCAGCCTGCACCAACTGCGCGGCCTCCGTGAGTACCGCCTCGATGGGCCGGCTGACCAGCCGCCCGCGCATGGAAGGAATAATGCAAAAACTGCAATGATGATTACAGCCTTCAGAAATTTTGAGATAAGCGTAATGCCGCGGGGTGAGTTTGACGCCTTGGGGCGGCACCAGATCAACAAAAGGATCGTGGCTAGCCAAGAACGGTGCGTGGGTGTGCACAGCGCCCACCACGGCCTCGTACTGGTGCGGCCCGGTGACCGCCAGCACGCCCGGGTGCGCGGCACGGATGCGATCGGCCTCGGCGCCCAGACACCCGGTGACGATGACCTTACCGTTTTCAGCCAGCGCCTCGCCGATAGCCGCCAGCGATTCCTCGCGCGCGCTGTCGATGAAGCCGCAGGTGTTAACCACCACCACATCGGCGTCCTGATAAGAGGCAGAAATAGCATAGCCATCCAGCCGCAACTGGGTAAGGATACGTTCGGAATCGACCAGCGCTTTCGGACATCCGAGGCTGACAAAACCGACTTTAGGGGGCGCACTGACGGACATAATTTCCTGATTTTAGTTATCGAGCGGTTGGCAGTTGTGATTGGACGCTCAGCAACCGAGCGCTAGGCCATCAAACCGCGGGTCCGATCCACCGCTGAACGTGCGGCTTGCGGGGTCGTACAGGATACCCTGATATCCACCGACGAAATTACCCATTTCCGGGGTGATTTCACGTAACACATGGCCCCGCGAGGCAAGGCCTTCCAACACCACACTAGGCATTTGCGGCTCATACCACACCACGCTGGGCGCGTGCTCGCCGTTGGGCTGGGCACCACCGACGTGGCGCAGCCGGGGTAATGCCCCCGCCTGCTGCACGTCGCAGCCAAAATCGAACAAATTTGCCAACACCTGCACTTGCCCCTGCGGCTGCATGTCCGCGCCGATGCAACCGAAGGCTAAGCGCGGCACGCCCGCGCGCGTCACAAAACCCGGGATGATGGTATGGAACGGCCGTTTGCCCGGTGCATACGCATTGGGGTGTGCCGGATCAAGCGCAAACCCTGCGCCCCGCGACTGCAACGCAAAGCCACCACCCGGCACCACCAGCGCGGAACCAAAAGGATTAAAAATACTTTGAATCGCCGACACCAACATGCCCTCGGCGTCCGCCACGGCGAAGTAGGTGGTGTCGCTACCCGGCAGCAGGCCCGGTGGAAAATCCGGCGCGGCGCGGGCAGGGTCAATGAGCGCTGCCCGACTCCGGGTGTAAGCATCCGTCAGCAACTGGGTCACCGGGAGTTGGGAGAAATCGGGGTCGGCGTAATAGCGTGCGCGGTCGGCAAAGGCGAGTTTTTTGGCTTCGATAAACCAATGCCACCACGCGGCATCCTGGCGATTAGTGGGCGGCGCGCCGGCGCTCAGCAAATTGAGCATCTGCAACACACAGGCGCCTTGCCCGTTGGGCGGCAGCGCGTGAACCTCATACCCACGGTAGCTTGTGGCGAGCGGGCTGACCCACCGGGCGTGCTCGCCGGCGAGGTCTTGCAACTGCAGCGCGCCCCCCGCCTCACGGGTTGCCGCCACCAGCCGCTGCGCCAGCTCCCCGCGATAAAAACCCTCGCGTCCTTCGCTCGCGATGAGTTCAAAAGTGTCTGCCAATTCGCCGTTGCGCGGTCTTACGCCAGCCGCTGGCGCACGGCCCTCCGGGGCGAACAACGCGTTGAACGCCGTGAGGTACGGACGCACCGCGACATCGGCTTTGATCTCTACCAGCGCCTGCGCCCAGCCACGTGCTGTCACCGGCGCTACCTCATAGCCCTCGCGGGCCGCCGCTATCGCTGCACCCAGCACCCGAGGCAACGGCAAACGTCCAAAACGGGCGTGCAGCGTGCACCAACCATCCACCGCCCCCGGGGTGGTAACGCAGTGCGCACCACGGATTGGGATAACGGTTTCCGGGGCCAGCAGCGCGCGTAATTGCGCCAGGGTACGTCCGCCCGCACTGCGCCCACTGGCGTTCAAACCCCACAAACGGCGCTCCTGTGGTGCCCACACCAGCGCAAACAAATCCCCGCCCGGGCCGCACATATAGGGTTCGGTGACCGCCAGCATGGCGTTCATAGCGATGGCCGCATCGACCGCCGTGCCACCCTCGCGGAGTATTTCCAGGCCCGCAGCGCTCGCCAGTGGCTGGCTGCTGACTGCCATGCCACGCTGCCCGTGCGCGGCGCCGCGGTGATCAGTTGAGTGCTCCAACATATTCACGACTCCCACAAAAAATTTGCGACGCCATTGCCCGTACGGGTCCCAACGAGGCCCTTTAGGCTGCGATATTAGGCATTTTTTGCCGCCAAATCCCTGCCGCCGAAAACGCTCACGAAGGTCAAACTGCGACACCCGCCGTAAAGGCCGCGGCACACAAGTGGCGATCGACCGGCTGCCGCACTGTCTGCGCCACTGAGGGTGTCCGCACCCGTGCCACCGTCTAACGTGTCGCAACCGCCCAGACCAGACTAGGTGTCGGTGCCCGCACTACCCACCAGCGTGTTG
>CAIPNE010000360.1 GCA_903866355.1 uncultured Gammaproteobacteria bacterium | reverse complement strand
TGCCGAGGGTGCGCTGGGGGTCCTAATCAATGGCGTGCGTATTTGCGATCTGGAAGAGGGCGAGTGTGCTGGTGAGATGGAATATCTCGCTGAAGGCGGGCGCAATACCAAGGTGATCGCCAACCGTGACAGCACGCTTATTCGGATCGACCGCGATTTTCGAGAGTGGGCCTCGCTCCCCTGTCAGCTACGTCTGAGCCGGGCATTGCAAGGCGCGCTCATCGAGCGTTTGCGAGTGACAACCCGCGAGTTATCGCGCGCGCTGCGCTAAGCCTGAGCTAACACACCGCACCGCTAGGTGACAGGCGACCGGCTCGCGTCGTCGCCCAACAATACTCAGCTCAACGACCATCAGGATTAACCTGCTCCTGATGGTCGACCTAGTCGGTGTTTTTAGCGTGGGGAGACAGCCCATGTCCAGATTAGCCCTCCCAAAATAGCGGGCCATACCGCCGTCCTGTATTGCCGCCGGCGTTTCGCGGCCTTGGGCGTCACCAGCGCTGGGCGTCGCCAGTTTCAGTTCCCGGTTTCAGTCAGTTTTGATGGCGAGGTCTGCCGTCGTATTTTCAGTCCATTCTAGGTGTTCAGTGATGGTGCTCTTTGGTGCCAGCCTCGTTAGTGCGGCTTAAAGCGACGGTACGGTGGGGCGGTTTTTAAAGCGCGAGTCGAGCGCCTGCGATCAACCTTTAGAGGAACACTCGCCCATCAAGCTGGCTTTATTGTTATCGGCATGGTGGCGCTTGCGGGGATTTGAAGGCTGGATATAATCACAGCTGTTTAAATATACAGCTCCGTCATGATTCAAAACCTCACCCTGCGCCAGCAAGAAGTACTCGCTTTTGTGCGCAAAGCGCTAAAGCACCATGGACTGCCACCCACCCGCAGTGAAATTGCGGAAGCGTTGGGCTTTAAATCGGCCAACGCGGCGGAAGATCATCTACGCGCGCTGGCCCGTAAGGGAGCGCTGATGTTGGTGCCGGGTACTTCGCGTGGCATCCGTCTGTTAGACGAACCCAGTGTGCAAACGCTAGGCCTGCCCGTGGTGGGTCGGGTTGCCGCCGGCCAGCCTATTCTGGCTGCCGAGCACCTTGAAGAACACTTACAGCTAGACCCCTCCGCCTTTCGCCCGCGCGCTGACTATCTGCTGCGGGTAACGGGGGCCAGCATGCGCAATGTCGGCATCCTCCACGACGATTTACTCGCGGTGCATGCCATCGCCACCGCTGAGAATGGCCAAATAGTGGTTGCCCGTCTGGAAGACGAAGTCACCGTTAAGCGCTTCCGTCGGCGTGGTCAACGCGTGTGGCTGCTGCCCGAAAACGATGAATTCTCACCCATTGAAGTCGATCTGCGCGTGCAGTCACTGGTCATTGAAGGACTAGTGGTCGGGGTGCTCCGGAACCGTGTTCGATGACGCTAGAAGAATTAATGCGCCGCGCCGGACTTTGGCGCGCAGGCGAAGCACCCCTTGAAGGTGGCCTGAGCACCGGTTTTTCTGTGCTGGATGCCATTTTGCCCGGTGGGGGTTGGCCACGACTCGGGCTCATTGAAATCCTGACCAGCCAGCCCGGCATTGGTGCCTTACGGCTGATTTTGCCCGCCTTAGCGGCACTGTCTCGTTTGCCGCGCTGGCTTATTTGGGTGGCTCCGCCGCATCGGCCTTATGCGCCAGCTTTACAGGCGGCCGGCATCGATTTAACGCACGTTCTACTCATCGATCGCACGGAAGCCAGCGGACCAACCGCGGGCTGTGTCCCACGCGCACCGCCCGCCACGCTCAGCACCTGTTGGTCTTGGCGGCGCGCGGCGGAGGGCGAATTCTGGGCCTTCGAGCAGGCGTTGCGCTTTCCCGAATGTGGCGCCGCGTTGTGGTGGCCGGCCCATCTAGAAGCATTGGCTCTGCGTCGCCTGCAATTGGCCTGCGAGGCGGGGGGCAGTCTCGGTATTTTGTTTCGTCCGGTTGAATGCGCCAATCAGGCGTCGCCTGCCGCGCTAAGACTGAGTGTGCAACCCATCGTGGCGACGCCTGAGGTGCAGGTGCGAGTACTGAAATGCCGTGGCAGCCTGCGTGCCCGCGAGTGTCGGTTATTTTTATAAGTTGCCCGTGGCTAGGGTCTGAGGAGTTTCACAATGAATTCGGTTGAAAATAACACTTCTTTGCAAGCACTCATTGCACCGCTAAAGCCGGTTGTCCGGCTGCATTCCCGCTCGGCTCCGGCGCTGTGCGTGCAACCTGCTGCCAGTCGTTTGTGGCTGGCAATTCATCTACCTCGATTCACGCTAGATATGGCAACGCGTGGCAACACCGAACCTCAGGCCTGTGTGCTCGTAGACGGGCAGGGCACGCGTCAGCGCGTCACGCTGGTCAACGCCGAAGCGGCCAGATTGGGGATTCGTATTGGCATGCCGCTAGGGGCGGCTCATGCTTTGGGCGAGGTACTGCCTTTTATGCGGGTGCCCGCGGCCGAGCAGCAAGCGCTTGCGCAATTGTGTGCCTGGGCTTACCAGTTCACGCCGATGGTGGTTCCCGTTGCGCCAGACGCGCTGGTGATGGAGGTCCGCGGCAGCTTAGCGCTGTTTGGTGGCTTGGCAGGGCTATTGGCCCGATTACGCCGCGAGCTTCGCCAGCTGGGTTTTAATGCGCTCGCCTTTGGTAGCGCGCCCACTCCTATCGCCGCCATCTGGTTGGCGCGCGCCCGGCACTCAACACCCGTCGAGACCCTGGCCGCCCTGCCCGCGGCCCTGAGCCAAGTGCCCATTGATGTGCTCAACCTGACCCCAAAACTGCAACAAGATTTCTGCGGGATTGGTGTACGCACGTTGGGCGACTGTTTGCGCTTGCCACGCGAAAGCCTTGCTCGGCGCTTTGCCCCGGCACTCTTACTCGAACTAGATCGCGCGCTAGGACGGCAACCGGATCCTCGTCCCGCCTTCAAATTGCCGCAGGTTTTTTCCAGCCGCATCGATTTACTCTGGGAAATCCACCATGTGCAGGCCTTGAATATCGCCATGGAGCGCCTTTTGAGCGAACTGGCCGGCATCTTGCGGGCACAAGTAGCGAGCGTGCGGGGGTTGCGCTGGCGCCTCTACCATGCGGATGGTTCGAGCAGCGACTATCCCTTGACGCTGGTGGAGCCCAGCGCCGATGCCCTGCATCTGCTGCGCCTTTCGCGTGAGCATTTTCTGCGTCGCTCGCTTGCGTCGCCCGTGCGTGGCATCTGTTTGGAGGCGGCAGACTTTGAACATCGGCCGGCAAACCCAAGCGGGGATCTGTTTGCAGGTCGGCAAGGTAGTCAGGGTGGCACCGAGACTTGGCCAAGGTTTGTCGAACGTCTGCGCGCACGCCTGGGCGGCAAGGCGCTGCAACAACTCACCGCCTTCCCAGACCATCGCCCGGAACGGGCCGGGGACACGCAAACCTTTGACGGCACGCGCGTGCAACGCGCCGCTGCGAGCGGGCCGGAGAGTTCACCACGCTGGCGCGAACGGCCTTTATGGCTGACCCGCCAACCCTTGCCATTACCCGAGTGTGATGGCCGACCTAATCTGGATGGGCCTTTACACCTGGACGGCGAACGCGAACGCATCCACAGCGGTTGGTGGGATGGTGGAGAAGTCGCTCGCGATTATTTTATTGCTCACAATCAGCACGGCACTCGGCTGTGGGTTTTTCGTGAGCTTGCGAGCCCGCGAGGGTGGTACCTCCATGGTATTTTCGAATAAAAATCCCATCTCCCGACCCACTCGGCTCGCCGACGCAGAGTCGGTGCGCCAGCATCCTTTAAACGAGACCTTTAAACGGGGCCTGCATCCGCCACTTTGTGGTGTGGCTTTGACAACCGCCCCTGCGGGTCGGCTCAATAGGGGGCAACC
This sequence comes from uncultured Gammaproteobacteria bacterium, assembly GCA_903866355.1. Taxonomy (GTDB): domain Bacteria; phylum Pseudomonadota; class Gammaproteobacteria. The sequence goes on along the minus strand of CAIPNE010000360.1, from coordinate 634 downwards.
GGCCCTGCCCGCGACCTTCGAGGGCGCTGCCAATGTCTATGCGCCGCAACCGCAAGCCTAATTGATTGGGCACGGGGCAAATCACAGTCCTGCGCCGGGCCGCGATGCCTGCGCCTCGCACCCTTTGCCACCATGCTCTGACTTAACCACCGCCGTGCCACCGGCGATAGGCCACGTGCGCGTGATCTATCCAATAGCCATTGGTAAAGTAGGCCGTTGATAGACCCCGCACGCGGCTCTGGGCTGTGCGGGTGGCCGTTAAGGTTCGGTTATGCCTTCGCCGCCTAATCTGGACCAAGAATTTTTACAGGGAGACTACCTATTAAGAAGAACGCGCTTGCGCCCACCCTGCTGGGCCCGCTGTTGCTTTCCTCGGCTACTTGGGCTGAATCTCTGCCCAAGACCGATCCGCTCCCCGCAGCCCCCAAAATATGTGGCCTCGATCAGCCACTGGGGGAAACCAAAGCTTCCGTAGGCATCATGTATAACCTCGCAGAGCACCCACAATCGATGCGTGTGGTGGCCAGCGATTTGCTTGCGCAGGCACTGGTAGCAACGGCATCAAACCCGAGCAAACCGGACTGCGATGGTTGTGCTGGGAACATCAGCAAGCGGGTGCTCTATCGCGTGGCGC
>CAIPNE010000359.1 GCA_903866355.1 uncultured Gammaproteobacteria bacterium | reverse complement strand
CGAGAACTGCTTCAAGCCATTTCGCTCAGCGCCCCCATGGGCATGTACCTCACCTACCGCGGCAACGCCAAGGCCAACCCCACCACCGGCGCCCTGCCCGATGAAAACTATGCGCGTGAGCTGCTGCAGTTGTTCACCATAGGCCTGGTGCAGCTGAACATCGACGGCACGCCCAAGCTCATGGCGGGGGTGGCCACCGACACCTACAACCAGGCCGACATCACCGGGCTGGCGCGGGTGTTCACCGGGTGGGACTTCGATTTGGCCGGGCTCGGCTTTGCAGCCGCCACGGCCACGCCCGATGTGGTGCGCCGGCCCATGGTGCAGGTGGGCAACCGGTACGAGGCCGGGGCCAAGATATTTCTGGGCACGACCATCCAGGCCAGCACACCCGCCACGCAGTGCCTGACGCTGGCGCTGGACGCGATTTTTGCGCACCCGAACGTGGGGCCGTTCTTCTGCCGCCAGCTGATCCAGCGGCTGGTCACCAGCAACCCGAGCCCGGCGTATGTGGCGCGGATTGCCGGCGTGTTCAACAACGACGGCGCCGGCACGCGGGGCAACCTGCGCGCCGTGGTGCGCGCGCTGCTGCTGGACACGGAGGCCCGCAGCGCTACCGCTGCGGCGGCGCCCGGCTTTGGCAAGCTGCGCGAGCCGATGCTGCGTTTTGTGGCGTGGGCGCGCGCCTACAGCGCCACGTCGCCCAGCGGGACGTGGGCCATCGGCAACACGTCGGACCCCGCCACGGCATTGGGGCAGAGCCCGCTGCGCTCGCCCTCGGTGTTCAACTTCTTCCGGCCGGGTTATGTGCCGGCCAACACGAGCATTGCCGATGCCGCCCTGGTGGCGCCCGAGTTTCAGATCACCAACGAGTCTTCGGTGGTGGGGTATGGGAGCCACCTGTTGCCGCTGACCGACGATGCGCCGGCCCTGGTGGCAGAGATCAACCTGGTGCTGGCGGCCAACCAGCTGTCGGCCGCCACGGTGGCGGCCATTGCCGGTGCGGTGCAGACCATGCCGGGTGGCGCGGCCGACGCGGACCGGCGCAGGCGCATCCACGCGGCGCTGGTGATGGTGCTGGCCGCGCCGGAATTCATTGTTCAAAAATAGCTGCGCGCAATGGGCCGATCAGACAAATGCCACCTTGAACTCAACGGAAGCTCGCCCAGCGATAAGGCCAACAACAGATATGTCTTCGTCAACATCCGGCCAATGAATACCCTGACCTTCTCCCATCAATTCAAAGTTGGCACGTTCTGCAGGTGTTGCGTGCGCAAGCCGCGGGAACCAAACAATCGGCACCGAAAGCCTGCGACCGTCCGTCAAGGAAACCCGCAATTCATCGTCGGCGCATTCAACGGCCATCGCGCGAGGCGCGGGGTCAAGAACCAAAGAAACCATTCCAGGCCTCCACAAAAGTTGGGTGATTGGCTTCAACCATACCCAGAAGTCTTGTCAACTCCTGAGCCGGGAAACCGCTGCTACTGGCTAGGGCAACCGGAGACAGCCAAAATTTGGCCAACATTCGATCGCGCTGAACATGAATATGCCGTGGTTCTCAATTCTCGTTGGCGAAGAAGAAAAACCGGTAAGCACCAATTCGCAGAATTCTCGGTACAGCGAAGAGTATCCCCAAAGACAGTGTTCGCGCAACTGCTTTTCAATTTTGCAGAATGCCCCGACAACAGCCAGCGAAGGGGGCCGGAAGTATGACCAACGTCACCTCCCGCCGCGCGTTCCTGCAGCGGGCCTCGATCCTGTCGGTGGCCGGGGTGGCCGCGCCGTGGGCGCTCAACCTGGCGGCGCTGGGCGAAGCAGCGGCGGCCACCGCCACCGACTACAAGGCGCTGGTGTGCATCTTTCTGTATGGCGGCAACGACCACGCCAACACCGTGGTGCCTTACGACAACGCCAGCCACGGGGCTTATGCCGGCATGCGGCCGGCCCTCGCCTACGCCCGCAGCGCGCTGGCACCCACGGTTCTGGTGCCCACGGTGGCGCTGCCGGACGCGCTGCAATACGCCCTGGCGACCGAGCTGGCGCCGCTGCTGCCATTGTTCAACAGCCGGCAGCTGGCGGTGATGCTCAACGTGGGCACGCTGGT
>CAIPNE010000358.1 GCA_903866355.1 uncultured Gammaproteobacteria bacterium | reverse complement strand
TGACGACGGCGCGAGCGGCTTAGCGGCACTCCACGCGGCCGGCGGTACCTGCCTAGTACAAGACCCGGCCGAAGCGGTGGCGCCCAGCATGCCGCTGGCCGCGATCAAGGCCTGCGCCCTCTCGCCACAGCAGGTGTTGCCGTTGGCGCTGCTGGTGGACGCGCTCAAGAGCCAAGCGGCCCTGCTGGCGGCCCGCGGCTGAGCAAACCTTGGGTGACGCGGTGACGAGTGACGAACCCGGCTAGCGTTGCGGGGGGAGAATCAGCGCAAGCTGACGAAGCCTCCTGGAAAAAGCCGCCGGGGTGGGTGGTACGTGGTGGCATAACCGTTATCCGGGTGCGGAGTGCGATGTTAAATCGCACCTGTATTCGTTTTCCTTCGAATTAAAAACCGACTGGTCACGTCCGTTCGCCGGGCAGGCAGCAATTCTGACCTACCTGCAACACGTCGCCCACACTTATGGCCTGCAGCCTTACGTGCGGTTTGGGCACACCGTGCGTGCCGCACACTGGCAGGAGGCAGATTCGCATTGGCAGGTAGAAACCAGCGACGGCCAGCTATTTCGTGCGCCGATGGTCATCAGCGGCTTGCCGAATCTGTTTATGCTCTACGGACCCAACACCAACAACGGGTTGATTATTTCGATGCTGGAAATTCAGGTCGATTACATCCTGCGCCAAATCAAACGACTGGCCCGCGAGCGCTTGGCCTTCATTGATTTGCGACCCGACGCGCAGGTTTTCGAAGCGCACCGCGCGCCGGTTTAAGCCCCCACTTAAACCCCGGGTGGCGCCGGATGGTGAGGATGAGACTCCGCTTCACGCGCCACCGCCCGATAGCCAATATCGGTGCGGTACTGCAGGCCTTCCCAGCTAATTTGGGCGATGCGGGCGTAGGCTTTTTCTTGCGCCGCGCGCACCGTGGCGCCCTTACCCACCACGCACAGCACCCGGCCACCATTGGTGACCACGGTCTGGTCTTGGAGTTTGGTCCCGCCATGGAAAACCCGGGTGCCTGACAGCTTTTCGTCCAAACCGCTAATCGGCTGGCCTTGCTCGTACGCGCCAGGATAGCCGGCGGCGGCCAGCACCACGCCCACTGCGGCACGATGGTCGAAATCCAAGCGCAAACGGCGAGTGTCGCCCGTTAGCACCGCTAGGCACGCGGCCGCCAGATCAGACTTTAGCCGCATCATGATGGGCTGGGTTTCGGGGTCACCAAACCGGCAGTTATATTCCAGCACCTTGGGCGTACCGTCGGCGGCAATCATCAGCCCGGCGTAAAGAAAACCCACGTAGGGGCGTCCTTCGGCGGCCATGCCCCTCAGGGTGGGACGGATGATTTCCCGAATCACTCGCTCGCGCAGCACGTGATCAACGATGGGCGCTGGCGAGTAGGCGCCCATGCCGCCCGTGTTGGGGCCTTGGTCGCCGTCAAATATGGCTTTGTGATCCTGGGCGGAGGCAAACGGCCAAACGTTTTGGCCATCGGTCATCACGATGAAACTGGCTTCTTCGCCGACCAGAAATTCTTCCACCACGATCTCGCTACCAGCGGCACCAAACGCCTCGCCGCTCAACATGTCGCGCGCGGCCTCCAGTGCGACTTCGGTGGTCTGCGCGATCACCACGCCTTTCCCGGCAGCCAGACCAGAGGCTTTTACCACCACCGGCAGCGGGTGCGCTTGGATATAGCTCTGCGCTGCGGCGAGATCGGTGAAGTTGGCAAACCGCGCCGTGGGAATGCCATGGCGTTGGAAAAAAGCTTTGCTGAAGGCTTTCGAGCCCTCCAGGATGGCGGCGTTGGCACGCGGGCCAAAGCAGCGCAATTCGGCCAGCTCGAAGGCGTCCACCACCCCCGCCACCAACGGCGCTTCGGGCCCGACGATCGTTAAGTGAATCTGTTTGCGCTTGGCAAACGACACCAAGCCCGCGATGTCCTCGGCGCTAATCTTGACGTTTTTAACTTTAGGCTCGCCCGCCGTGCCGGCATTACCCGGCGCCACGTAGACATGGCGTACGCGCGCCGACTGTGCACATTTCCAGGCCAGCGCATGTTCGCGCCCCCCACTACCAATGATGAGAACTTTCATGCGTGTTGGGTGGTCCAGAAAAGGAGGTTTTGCATAGTGGGTAGGCTCGTTGCGAAAAAAAAAGCGTGGACTAATGGACGCTGGGTGAGCGCGCCGCCTACCGGCTGTAAGGCCGGCCGCGCAAACGCACGCACGGCCCACAACCAGCGGCGCACGCCGGCCTGCACGTGCGTGGGCTCAGTGGCGAAAATGCCGCATGCCGGTGAAGACCATCGCCATCCCGGCCGCATCGGCGGCGGCGATAACTTCGGGATCCCGCACCGAACCACCCGGTTGGATGACCGCCGTAATACCCAGCGCGCCGGCAGCGTCAACACCATCGCGAAAGGGGAAAAAAGCATCCGAGGCCATCACGCAACCGGCGACGGTCAAGCCTTCGTCGGCCGCTTTAATGCCCGCGATGCGCGCCGAATAAACCCGGCTCATTTGGCCCGCGCCCACCCCGATGGTGCGCTCGTCGCGAGCATAAATAATAGCGTTCGATTTCACGCATTTGACCACTCGCCAGGCAAACATCAGGTCGCGCAGTTCGGCCTCACTCGGCGCTCGGCGCGTGACAATTTTGAGATCGGCCACCCCGATAGCGCAACCGATAGCGTCGCGCTGTTGCAGCAACAGACCGCCGCTCACGCGCTGGTAGTCCAGCATCGGCACTTCGGCCGCCGGCTGGCCGACCACCAACACGCGGATATCTTTTTTACGCTGGCAGATAGCCAGCGCCTCGGCGCTCACGCTCGGCGCCACAATGACTTCCACAAACTGGCGGCTGATGATGGCTTCGGCGGTGAGCGCATCGAGCTCGCGATTAAACGCGATGATGCCACCAAACGCTGAGGTGGGGTCGGTGGCGTAGGCGAACTCATAGGCCGTGTGAATATCCAACGCGGCGGCCACCCCACAGGGGTTAGCGTGTTTCACAATGCAGCAAGCCGGGGCGCTGAAAGCCCACACACACATCAAGGCCGCATCGGTATCCGCAATGTTATTGAAGGACAAAGCCTTGCCGTGCAGCTGTCGCCCCGCGGCAATGGTGCCGGAGGGCACTTGGGCGTCGGCATAAAAAGCCGCGGACTGGTGAGGATTCTCGCCATAGCGCAAATCCTGCAACTTCGAGAAGCGCAAGCGCAGGGTCTCGGGGTAGGTTGGCGCATCGGGAATTTGGGCGGCCAGGTAGTGCGCCACTGCGGCGTCATAATCTGCCGTGTGCGCATAGGCTTTGGCAGCGAGCCGGAAATGCGTTGCCGCACTCAAGCCACCGTTGGCCACCAGTTCTGCCGCTAGCGCCGCATAATCCGCAGGATCCACGACCACCGCCACCGCGGCGTGGTTCTTTGCCGCGGCGCGCACCATGGCCGGGCCACCAATATCGATGTTCTCAATGGCGTCCTCAAGGGTGCAATCAGGCTGGGCAATGGTGCGTTGAAAGGGGTAGAGGTTCACCACCAGCAGGTCGATGGGCGCGATGCCCAGTTCGTCCATCACCGCTTCATCGAGGCCGCGCCGGCCCAAAAGGCCGCCATGAATTTTGGGGTGCAGTGTTTTCACCCGGCCGGCCATGATTTCTGGGAAGCCGGTGTGGTCAGACACCTCCGTCACGGTGAGTCCGGCTTCGCGCAGGGCTTTGGCCGTGCCACCCGTGGAGAGTAATGCCACGCCCTGAGCCGCGAGCAGGCGGGCAAAATCGAGCAGGCCGTGTTTGTCAGAGACGCTGATTAGCGCGCGACGAATCGCAGTCATGGGAGCCTTTCCGCGCGCGGCAGGAACTATGGAGGGCGCGTAGCCTAGCTGGGAATTCCGTGCTTCTCCAGCTTCTTGCGCAAAGTCGCGCGGTTTAACCCCAGCTGGATGGCGGCCTTCGAAATATTGCCGCGCGTGCGACGCATCACATCTTCCAATAGAGGACGTTCTATTTCGTTGAGGACCAAGTCGTACAAATCGCCGGGGGTATGCCCATCAAGCGCGCTGAAATAGCGTTCCAAGGCTTCCTTGACGTGGAACGACAACGGCTGAAAATCCGCGGCCATGCCGTTCAACGCGCACTCCGGGAGGCGCTCCTCCACCACGCTAGCCAAAGACTTTGCCATCACGCCGCTTCCCTGTGTTGCTGTGTCCAAAGGTTATCCAAAAACGCCAGTTGTGCCCCGGCCTGCTCAATGGCATTAAATGCCGCCCGCACCGCCAACCCCTGCGGCAGCCACCGCGCGTACCAACCCACGTGTTTGCGGGCAAACTTTGCGCCCAGCCCCGGGCCGTACAGCCCATGCAGCGCGCCCACTTGCGCGCGCGCGGTGCTTAAAACTTCCGTTGGGCTTGGCGGCGGCAGCATTTTGCCCGTTTCCAAGTACACGCGGATTCGCTGAAAAAGCCACGGGTCGCCCTGTGCCGCGCGCCCCACCATCAGGCCATCGGCCCCCGTATAGGCCAAGACGGCGCGCGCTTTTTGCGGCGAGGTGATGTCGCCGTTGGCAATAACCGGAATCGACACCGCCGCTTTGACCTGGGCAATAGTGTCGTACTCCGCATCGCCTTGATAGGCGCATTCACGGGTGCGACCGTGCAGCACCAAAGCGGCAATGCCGAGATCTTCAGCCAGTCGCGCCACTCGCACCGCATTGCGCTCGCTGCGTGACCAACCCGTGCGCGTTTTAAGCGTGACAGGCACCGATACTGCACCCACGACGGCCTCCAGAATACGCCGCACCAGTGGCTCGTCCCGCAACAATGCCGAGCCAGCGAGTTGTTGGCAGACTCGTTTCGAGGGGCAGCCCATGTTGATGTCGATAAACTCGGCGCCGGCAGCAACAGCTGCTTGCGCTGCGGCGGCCATTTCCGCGGGAATTGCCCCGGCAATTTGCACGATGCGGGGCGAATCCTCACCGTCCATATTGAGCCGGCGGCAGGTTTGGCTGGTAGCCCGTAACTCCGCGTTCGCGCTGGTCATTTCGGAGGGCGCGTAACTCGCACCGTGGCGCCGGCACAGGGCGCGAAAAACGCGATCGCTGACGCCCGCCATGGGCGCGAGAACCAGTGGCGTATCGAATGTGTACGAACCTAAGCGCATGGCCACAATTTTTTTAACTTCCCGTTACCTATCGCGACAGCGAATAAAGCCACCCGCGGGGTTGACTACCGCAGCGATGATTGCTGTGTTGTGGAATTTGCCGGGTTAATGCGCACGCGAGCGAGGCGCTGTGGGGTAGCTGCTGAACCGGCCCAGCACGACCCTTGAGTGGCGGGAATAATAGCCACAACGCTGCGGGATCGGAAGCGCTCACCACACCTGTCGCGGGCTTAAGGCTATCCCGGCGGGTGACCGGAACGAGATTCAGAAAAAAGTGAATTCGAAGCTGTCGGCGGGCACTTTGAGGCTCGCAATTTCCATCACAACATAAATGGGTTGATCTGGCGGCATCCCGGCCGCCAGATCGAGCGAGCGATCCAGATAATCTGCCGGCGTAAAGCGGCGCACGCCGAGCGCGGTCCCAAGGTGATCAAACAGCCCCAACTGCAGCCCCGGATACGGAACCGGGTGATCTTCTCGGTTAACGAGCGTGGCGTTCACCAGCAAGGTGTCCTGATATTGCGGGTGATCGCGAACATCGCGGGCCAGCATGACCACCGTGCTGAGCGGCGCGGGTGTCTCAACCTGGCAACCCACGCGGGCACACACCAGCGCCAACCAAGGCGCGGCTTGCGGATAATGGGTGAGCCACAGCGCGCGCCATGTCCAACCAATTTGCACCGCAAACACCAGCAACAACAACGCTGCGAACGCGCCCCAAGCCGCGCTGGTGCGCGCGACGCGCGGCTGCTGGAGCCGAGCGAAATCGGCCCGCAGCACCGCCGGGATGTCGTGCACCGTATCGACCCGGTCGGCCACCTCGGCGGTTGCCAACCCGTCTAACAGCGCGCTGGCTTCGGTCAGGGGATAGAGCGGTTTTTCATCGTCGGGATAGCGTCGCACGGCGGGGGGTTCGGGCGCGGGGCGGGCGGCTTCATCAGCTAGACGATCGAGCGCCAAAAACACCTGTTCACAGGCACCGCAAACCACAAACCCGCGCGCCACCACCAGCTGCTGCGCCTGCAGACGAAACACCGCCAGACAGTGCGGGCATTGCGTCAACATGATGAGCAGTGAGGGTGTTTAGGCATGGGTGGAATTCGCGCGTCGGCGACCGCTCACAAACGCCCATTCCTCGCGGTAGCTAGGGGGATCCAATTCAAACCAGGCGCCGTAGGCCGCTTGTACGGGGGCGACCTGTTCGGCCAGCAAACCCGACAACCCAATGCGGCCATCGGTCACTAACAAGCTGGCGAAACGTTCAACCAAAAGCAGCAACGGATTGAGCAAAATATTGGCCACCAGCACCTCGAAGTGGGTGTCCACGAGCGCCTCGGGCAACACGATGTCGATAGCCTCGCAAGCGTTGCTTTGGGCATTCGCGCGCGCTACCACGCAGGCATCCGGATCGATATCCAGCCCAACGACGTGCGCGGCCCCCAGCCGCATGGCGGCAATGGCAAGAATGCCCGAGCCGCAGCCATAGTCCAGCACCCGGGCGCCGGTGAGTGCCGGCAACGTGCCTAGCCAATCGAGACACAGGCCGGTGGTGGGATGGGTGCCGGTGCCGAAGGCCATTCCCGGATCGAGCGTGATGAGGTGGCGCGCCTCGGCGGGAGGCGTCTGCCAACTCGGCACGACCCACAGGTCGCCGGCAAAACGCAGGGGCACAAACTGCTGACGAAAATGCGCCTGCCAGTCTTGATCGGCCAGCATCGTATGCTGAGCGCCAGTGACCGAATGACCTTCGGCGGCCAACACCGCGAGCACCGCCAAGGCATCTGTTTGGGGCTCAAACAGGGCCTCCACTTCGCAATTAGCCCACAGCGCCGGCTCTGGTTCGCCGGGCGTGGCGTAGCGTGGCGTGTGGTCGTCGCGCGCGGCGACCGACACCGACAAGGCGCCGCACGCCAGCAACGCGTCTTCCAGCATCGGCACGCCGACATCGGCCACGGGGAGACAGAGTTTTAGCCAAGCAGCGTTCAATCGAGGGCCAACCGGCGTTCGAGGTAGTGAATGTCGGTACCACCGGCACCGAAAGCGGCGTCACGCACCAGCTCGCGATGCAGCGGCACGTTGGTTGCTATGCCATCTACCACCAGCTCGTCTAGGGCAGTCGCCATCCGCGCCAAGGCACCGAGCCGGGTTTCGCCATGCACGATGAGCTTGGCGACCAGCGAGTCGTAATAAGGCGGCACCACATAACCATCGTAGAGATGGGAGTCCACCCGCACGCCGGGACCACCGGGCGCGTGAAAAATATTGATGCGACCCGGGGACGGCCGGAAGGTTTTGGGATCTTCGGCGTTGATGCGGCACTCAATGGCATGGCCACGCATCACCACATCTTCCTGCCGGATCGAAAGCGCCAACCCGGACGCCACCAGCAGTTGCTCCTTCACGATGTCGAAACCGGTCACCATTTCTGTCACCGGATGTTCGACCTGCACGCGGGTGTTCATTTCGATGAAATAAAATTCGCCGTTCTCGTAGAGGAATTCGAAAGTCCCCGCCCCGCGATAGCCGATGGTCTGACAGGCATCCACGCAACGCTGTCCCATGTAGGCACGGACCTCGGGCGAGATACCGGGCGCGGGAGATTCTTCAATCACCTTCTGGTGGCGGCGCTGCATGGAACAGTCGCGTTCGCCCAGATAAACGCAGTTGCCGAAGTTGTCGGCCATCACTTGAAATTCGATGTGACGCGGATGCTCGAGGAATTTCTCCAGATAGACGGTATCGTTCTGGAAGGCCGCCAGCGCCTCGGTTTTGGTCAGCTGGATAGCCGCTTTCAGCGCCGCCTCCACATGCACGACGCGCATGCCGCGCCCACCACCACCGCCAGCGGCTTTGATGATCACCGGATAACCGATTTCCCGCGCGATGCGAAAATTCTCGTGCATGTCGTCGGTGAGCGGTTTGCCGGAGCCGGGGACGCAGGGTATGCCGGCGGCTTGCATGGCGTGGATAGCCGAGATTTTGTCGCCCATCAGGCGAATGGTCTCGGGCCGCGGGCCAATGAAAATAAAACCACTTTGCTCCACGCGCTCGGCAAAATCGGCGTTTTCGGAGAGAAACCCATAGCCCGGATGAATGGCAACGGCATCCGTCACCTCGGCCGCGCTAATCACCGCCGGGATGTTCAGATAAGACTGCGCGGGATGAGGCGGACCGATACACACCGATTCGTCTGCGAGCCGGACGTGTTTGAGATCCCGATCGGCAGTGGAGTGCACCGCCACGGTACGGATGCCCAATTCACGACAGGCGCGCAACACGCGCAGTGCAATCTCGCCGCGATTAGCGATAACGACTTTTGACAGCATGCGACAGCCCTAATTGACGACGAATAACGGCTGCTCAAATTCCACCGGGTGGCCGTTCTCCACCAAGATGGAGACGATCGTGCCCGCGCGGTCGGCTTCGATGGGGTTCATAATTTTCATCGCCTCAATAATACACAGCGGGTCACCCACCTTGATTTTCTGTCCGACTTTCACGAAAACCGCGGCATCTGGCGCTGGAGAGGCGTAGTAGGTGCCCACCATTGGCGCGGTAATGACCTGCCCGTCGGGTTGGGCCGGCGCAGCTATCGGCGGCGGCAGCGGCAGCGGCGCCATCGCCACGGGGGCCGGAGCGTGGATCGCCTGCGGCAAGAACCGGCTGGACGGCATGCGACTAATGCGCACAGATTCCTCGCCCTCTTTGATTTCGATCTCGGCGATCCCGGATTCTTCGAGGAGTTCGATGAGTTTTTTGACTTTGCGTATATCCATGAAATGTCTCTTAGGCGGCGTCTTCAACCCGGCGCACTGCCGAGGTGTCGCGCTGCCGCGCTGATGGCGAATTCGTAACCCTGCGCCCCGAGGCCGGTAATGACCCCGCAGGCAATATCCGAAAAATAGGAGTGGTGGCGGAAGCTTTCCCGCGCATGCACGTTCGACAAATGGACTTCGATAAACGGAATGGCGACGCCCAGTAAGGCATCGCGCAGCGCAATACTCGTGTGCGTATAGGCGGCCGGGTTAATCACGATAAACCCCACCCCCGCGTCTTTGGCGGCGTGGATGCGCTCGATGAGCGCATGTTCCGCATTGCTCTGAAAACACTGCAACACGTGCCCCAAGCTGCTGGCCTGCGCGCTGGCCTGCGCTTGGAGATCTGCCAGCGTTAGCCGGCCATAGGTTTCCGGCTCGCGACTACCCAGCAGATTAAGGTTAGGTCCGTTGAGCAGCAGAATGACGGCCATGGGGAACTCGCTACGAGAGGGAATCACGATTCTGGCGACCTGCACAGCGGCACTCGACGTACGCTGCGCAGACCCCGAAAGAGCTGCGACGTTAGCACATTCGCTGGCGATGCAGCGAGCCTGTTCGGCGCTGATGTGCCCACAATAGGGGCCAAGTTACTACTTCACCAAATACGCGGCCAGCACTTTGTCGAGCGCCTCCGCGGACCACTCCCCCTGATGCGTATGGCGCAGCGTGCCCGCCCGATCAAAGACCAGCGTAAAGGGCAGCGCGCCAATTTTATTGCCCTGCTCCTGCATGTAGCGGGCAACGTCTTCCTCGCCGGCCAAGGTCGGGTAATTAAGCTCGTGCTGGCGCACAAACGCGGCCACTTCGGCGCGCCCATCCAGCGCCACACCGACAAACTGCACGCCCGATTTGCCTAGCCGACGTTGAAGTTCCATGAAAGCCGGGATTTCCTTCAAGCACGGCGGACACCAAGTGGCCCAAAAATTAACCACCAGCACTTGACCCCGCCACTGCGCGAGCGTGCGCGGATTGCCTTCCAAGTCATGGAAGCTCGCCATCAGCGGATCGCGAGCCCCAGCGACGGGGGCGGCGGGTGCAATAGCCCGCGCGAGATGCATGGCGTAACCGCCACCGGCCGCGGCGAGCGCCACCAGCAAAAATATCATCGTGCGCTTCATGGCGTGACCAACCCGCGCAGCCGTTGCGCAAAGTCCGCTGCATTCGTATAGCCGATCAAACGCAGATCACGCCGCTCCTGGCTGCGCGCGTCGTACAGCAGCACCGCCGGCGGGCCGAATAATTCGAGGCTGGCCAAGAGCGCACGGTCAGCGTCATCGTTGGCCGTCACATCGACGCGCAGCAGCGTAAAGGCGGTCATCTGGGCCGCAATCACCGGGTCGCCAAAAGTGTCCCGTTCTAATCTTTTACACTCCACGCACCAATCAGCATAAACATCCAGCATCACCGGCCGCCCGGCCACGGCCGCACTGGCCAACGCGGCGGCCAAATCGGCGGTGGACTTGATTGCCCCAAAAACCGGCTTGACGGCTGCGGGCGACGCGCTCGAGCGAGCCACAAAAGGCGCCAACGGATGGAACACATCCTCAGCGCCCGCCCCCGCGCCAGCCCCCACCATCAGCACGCCGCCATAGCCGAGTAAGGCGACCCCCAAGGTTTTCCACAACCGCGCCCAACCCGAGGCGAGCTCCCGCAAAGGCTCCAAAGCGCCGAGAAAAATACCCGCACCGATGAGCAACAAGGCCCACAGGGCCAGCGCCAGCGCGGGTGGCACGATCCGCTCGAGAAACCATACCGCCACCGCCAACGAAACGACGCCAAAAACTTGTTGAACACGCTCCAGCCATACGCCAGCGCGCGGCAACCAATGCCCCGCCGAGGCCCCGACCAGCAACAGCGGCAGCCCCATGCCCAGACCCATGGCAAACAGCGCCAATCCGCCCACCAACGGACTCCCTTGATGCCCGAGATACAACAGCGCGCCGGCCAACGGCGGTGCCACGCACGGCCCCACCATGATGGCCGACAGGCTTCCCATGATGGCCACACCTACCAGACTTCCGCCGCGCGCGCCCCGGCTGGTGGACGCTAAGCGCACGCGCAACGCCGCCGGTAACTGGAGCGAAAAGAGCCCGAACATCGACAACGCCAGTACGACGAACACCGCACTAAAACCGATCACCGCCGCGGGATGTTGAAACGTTGCTTGCAGATTGCTGCCGAAAACGCCAGCCGCCAAACCCACCACCGCGTAGGTCGCGGCCATCGCCAACACGTAGACGGCCGACAACAGCAGCCCGTGGTGGCTGCCAGACCGGCTCCGCTCCCCGACTAAAATGCCGGAGAGAATGGGAATCATGGGGAACACGCAGGGGGTTAGGGAAAGCAGTAACCCAAAGCCCAAAAACGTAAGGGCGACGGCGAACACACCGCGGTCCGCTAAGACCGCGCCGAGCCGGTCAGCCTGCGATACCGCAGACAGGGAGGGGACCACTGGTCGGACGGTGCTCGGCGCAGCGGTTGCGACCCCTGCTGGGCCCGCCGGCGCGCCCACCGCCAAGAGGAGGGTCTTGTTGATCGGCGGGTAGCAAATGCCATCTTCCGCACAACCCTGGTAGGTCACCTGCAGCGTGACTTGGGTGCGCGCGGGCGCCGGCTGGATCCCGACCATCGCGCGCACATTTTCGCGATAGATTTTGACCCGCCCAAACTCTTCGTCGTCCTTGTCCTCACCCGGCGGCAGGTTAAGGGGGGCGATGATCGCCGACCCGTCTGGCGACACCACCTTAATTTTGTCGCGATACAGGTAATAGCCCTCGGCGACCGCCCAAGTCAGTGGCAATTGATCGTTGGCAAAGTCCTCGTGAGAGAGCTCAAAGGCGCGGTCGGGCGGCAGGAATTCGCGCTGTCCACCACTGCCGAGGCGATCGAGTTGCTCGAAAATGCCTGCGAAAACGGGCCCGGTGAGCAGGGCCGCGCAGAGCATCACGCTGATCCGCCAATTTGTTTTAACCATTTTTGAAGACTCGCTGCTGCTGCGCCATGTTGAGTGACCGCGTGGGTCTCGGGAAGTTCATGCGGCGTGCAGGTCCATTAGGACGGAGGGACGCACGGGGGCTTTGCCAAGTGGCTGTTGCATGGTCGAGGTTGGGTCATCATGGATCCAGCCGGGGGCGCGCTAAAAAGCCGCGAACGTCGGGAAAATTGGCGCCTCAGCAGGCCCGCGCGGCTCACAACGCGGCGAGCCTCGCCGCCGCTTCGCGGAGGGTGTCGTCGTTCTTGCAGAAACAAAAACGCACATACTTCGCGGCGGGAGGTTGCGCATAGAACACCGACACCGGGATGGCCGCCACCCCCACGTGCCGAGTTAGCCACTCGGCAAACGCGACATCTGACAGATCGCTGATGGCGCTGTAGTCCGCCAGCTGAAAATAGGTGCCCGCCGAAGGCGTGGTGCGAAAACGCGAACCGGCCAGCGCCTGCCCAAACAAATCTCGTTTGCGCTGGTAAAACGCCGGCAGTTCGCGGAGGTGCTCGGGGTGGTCTCGCATAAAATCGGCGAGCCCGAACTGGATGGGCGTAATGCCCACAAAGGTCACAAACTGATGCACGCGGCGCAGTTCCGCGGTGAGCACTGCCGGCGCCACGCAATAACCGGTTTTCCAGCCGGTGACATGGTAGGTCTTGCCAAAAGAAGACACCGCGAAAGAACGTGCCGCCAAAGCCGGATAACGCAGCACGCTTTCGTGGCGGCGCCCGTCGAAAATCAGATGTTCGTACACTTCATCGGCACACACGATGAGGTTATGTTGCTCGGCCAACGCCTGCAGCGCCAACAAATCCTCTGCCTCCAACACACTCCCCGTGGGATTGTGCGGGGAGTTCACTAGGATCATGCGGGTGCGGGGGGTGATGCTGTCGGCCACCCGCTGCCAGTCAATGCGGTAAGCCGGCGGCATTAATGGCAGGCGCACGGGTCGCCCTCCGGCCAGCAAAATGGCCGGCTCATAGCAGTCGTAGGCGGGGTCAAAAAGAATGACTTCATCGCCCACGCCCACCACGGCGGTGATCGCGCAATAAATGGCCTCGGTCGCGCCGGGCGTAATGGTGATCTCGGTGTCTGGCGAAACGTGCGCGCCATACCACTCCAAAACCTTCGCCGCGACCGCAGTGCGTAGCGGCGCCACGCCCGCCATGGGCGGGTATTGGTTAAAACCGGCGTCGAGGTAGTGCTTCACCCGGTCTTTGAGCGCCGCCGGCCCGTCGTAGTCGGGAAATCCCTGAGAGAGGTTAATAGCACCGCACTCAGCCGCCAGCTGTGACATCACGGTAAAAATAGTGGTGCCGACGTGCGGCAGCTTGCTGTGGAATTGAAGCGTCATACTGGCATTATTCCCTAGGTGCTAGGCGCGCCATAGTCGCACGTGCGCAAACCCCCATTGGCGAGGAGATCGATCATGCCCAAGCTGCCCTTGTCCTGCGCGGCTCAAGGCCCGCTACCACCCATCCTGCGCGAGGCCAGCGCGCCTTTACTGGCACGCTTCGACGCCGCGGTGGCCGCCAGCGGCATCGCCACCGTGCCGGCAGCCGTGGCGGAGAATCTGGCCGCCGTATTCGCCCTCAGCCCTTTTGTCGCGGAAGTCGCCATTCAGGCCCCTGCGCGCTGGCTCGCAGCGCTGACCGCTGACAGTGGGTTCCAAAACGCCGCCGCCTGCCAGGCGCAGTGTGCGGCCCTGTTTGCGGATTGTCCGGACGAGGTGACTCTGCGCGCCGGGATACGCCAGCACCGCACGCTAGCCTTGGCACGCAACGCTTGGTATGACCTGCTAGGTGAACGTGATCTGGCCGGCGTGCTGGCCGAGCTCTCGGCGTTGGCAGAGGCGCTAGTCGACACCGTGGCACAGTGGCTGTACCGGGACCTCACCGCGCGTTTTGGCACCCCAATTGAGGAGCGCGGCGGGCCGGTCGCGCTGGTGGTGATCGCCATGGGCAAACTGGGCGGTGGCGAGCTTAATTTTTCATCCGACATCGATCTTATCTTTGCCTATCGGGCTGGTGGCGAAACGCAAGGCGGCCCGCGTACGCTGTCCCATCAAGAATTCTTTGACCGTTTGGGCAAGCGCCTCATTGCCATCCTCAACGAGCCCACGGACGATGGTTTCGTCTATCGGGTCGACATGCGCCTGCGGCCATTTGGCGACAGCGGGGCGCTGACAGCGAGCTTTGCCGCCTTGGAACAATATTATGTTTTGCACGGGCGCGACTGGGAACGCTATGCGCTCGTCAAAGCCCGGGTCATCCACGGCGCGCCGGAAGACATCGCCGCGCTCGCAGAAATCACCCGTCCGTTTGTGTATCGCCGTTATTTAGATTTTGGTGCGATCGAATCGGTGCGCGAAATGAAGGCCTTGATCGACGCCGAGACTGCCCGCGACGGCTTGGCCCGCAACATCAAGCGGGGGGCCGGTGGGATCCGCGAAATTGAATTCATCGCGCAAGCTTTTCAGCTCGTGCGCGGTGGCCGCGAGCCGCGCCTACGGCAGTGCTCCTTACTGCCAACCTTGGACGCCTGCGGAGCACTGGGGCTGCTCTCACCCGCCGACACGCTGGCGTTAAGTGAGGCCTACTGTTTTTTACGGGTCGCCGAGAATCGGCTGCAACAGGTACACGACGCGCAAACCCAGATCTTGCCCCTGGATCCTTTAGGGCAAGCGCGGCTGGCCTTCGGGCTAGGCTATCCTGACTGGGACACGCTGGAAGCCGTGCTCACTCGCCATCGACTCGCCGTCCGGCAACGCTTTGAAATGCTGCTGCTGCCCAGCCCCCTCGCGGCGGGCCAGCCCTCGGTGCTCCAGGCCGCCTGCCTGGGAATTTGGCTGGGGCCCTCAGAGGGAAACGCGACGCTGGCCGCGCTGACCCACGCCGGTTTTAGCCAACCCGAAGCGGCCGCCGCGCAATTAGCGCGACTCAAAGACGCCCGCTTTCTGGCGCGTTTGTCGGGTAACGCACGCGAACGGCTGGACCGCCTGATGCCGCGCCTACTGGCCATCTGCGCCGTGCGGCCCGAAGGCGCGCTCATTTTGGGACGCACCGGCGACCTCGTGCTGGCCGTGGCGCGTCGGTCGGTTTATCTGGCGCTGCTCGCGGACCACGCGCAGGCACTGACGCGTTTGGTCGACTTATGCGAACGCAGCGTGTGGGTGGCGCGGCAAATCGCTCGCTGGCCGATCCTGCTGGATGAACTCCTCGATGATCGCCTTTTCGCCACGCCACCCACCCGCGACCAACTGGCGCAACGCTTAGACGCCACGTTAGAGGCGTTGCCGGCTGGCGACTTGGATGTCTGCATGGACACCCTGCGGAACTTCAAGCATCAGCAAGTCCTGCGGGTGGCGGCTTGCGATCTGTTGGTTGGGCTGCCGGTGGCAACCGTCAGCAATCACCTCACCTGGATTGCCGAAGTTTTACTCGACAAAGCCTTGGCGCTCGCGAGGGCCGACCTCGTGGCACGTTACGGCGAGCCCACACTGCCCACCGAGGCGGGGCCAGCAGGCGCCGGGTTTGCGATCATCGCCTACGGCAAGCTAGGCGGTCGCGAGCTCGGCTATGGCTCGGATCTGGATTTAGTGTTCGTGCATAACAGCGAGAGCACGGCGCAGACCCAAGGGCCGCACGTCATCGCCAATGCGGTTTTCTTCACCCGCCTAGCCCAACGAATCATCCACTTATTGACCACCCGCACGGCGGCCGGTACCGCCTATGAACTGGATATTCGCCTGCGCCCTAGCGGCGCCTCGGGCCTGCTCGTGACCTCGCTAGCGGCGTTTCGCGATTACCAGCGCAACGCCGCCTGGACCTGGGAGCACCAAGCGCTGCTGCGCGCGCGCGCGTTGGCCGGGAACCTGGCGGTCCAAGCGGGCTTCGAAGCTATCCGCAGTGAGATCCTAGGATTGCCGCGTCCCATGGCCAAATTGCGCGCTGAAATTGCCGACATGCTGGTCCGCGTACGTCAACAAAGCGACCGCTCCGATGCCGTGTGGTTCGACCTAAAGCATGGGGTCGGCGGTATCACCGATATCGAATTTATGGTGCAATACACCTGCCTTTGCTGGGCCTCGCAGCACACCACGTTGCGGGTCCACACCGACAATTTACGGCTGCTCGAAGTCATTGCCCAACTGGCGCTCTGGCCGCGAGACGATTGCCAACTGGTGCACGACGCCTATTTTGCCTATCGTGCGCAAGCTCACCGTTGCGCACTCCGCGAGGTTGATGGCTTAGTGGCGCAAGCGGCCCTACAAGAGTGGCGCGCAGGCGTTACCGCGGTATGGCAGCGCCTAATGATCGATTAAGCATTCGTTTTGGAGAGAAATTTATGAGCTACGCAGATCGCGACGGCGTGATCTGGATGGACGGCGTAATGGTGCCTTGGCGCGAAGCGAACACCCATGTGCTGACCCATTCCCTCCATTACGCGACCGCGGCTTTTGAGGGTGTTCGCGCCTATAAAACCCCGCGCGGCACCGCTATTTTCAGGCTGGAAGAACACATCCGCAGGCTCTTCGACACCACCCATATTTTGGGCATGAAGATCCCTTTCACGCAGGCCGAAGTGCGCCAAGCGTGTGTGGACTGCGTGCGCGAAAACCAGCTGGAAACCGCCTACCTGCGTCCCTTGGCGTTCTACGGCTCCGAAGGCATGGGCCTGCACGCCGAGAATCTCTCGGTACACGTGAGCGTGGCAGCTTGGTTTTGGGGCGCCTATTTGGGCGGCGATGCGCTAGAAAAGGGCATTCGTATCAAAACCTCGTCGTTCACTCGCAACCACGTCAACAGCGTGCTGGCGAAAGCCAAGGCGACCGGTAACTACCTCAATTCCATCATGGCGCTGCAGGAAGCCTCGCGCGATGGGTACGATGAAGCACTCCTGCTGGACAAAGACGGCATGGTTGCAGAGGGCAGCGGCGAAAATATTTTTATGGTGCGCAAAGGCGTGCTGTACACCCCCGATCCAGCGTGCGCGCTAGAGGGCATCACCCGCGAAACCGTCATGCTGTTGGCGCATGAGGCGGGCATCAAGGTGGTTGAGAAGCGCATCACTCGCGATGAAATCTATATCAGCGATGAGGCTTTTTTTACCGGCACCGCCGCCGAAGTCACGCCAATTCGCGAGTTGGACAACCGGGCAATCGGTACCGGCAAGCCGGGCCCCATCACCCTGCTGCTGCAACGCGCCTACCTCGATACCGTCCAAGGACTCCGCGCTTGTCCGCCAAGTTGGCTGACGCTGGTCGGCTGATCCGCGCCAAGGGGTGAAGCCCACCACCCTCGTGTGGCGATTCTGTGACGGCAAGCCAGGTCACGATCG
>CAIPNE010000357.1 GCA_903866355.1 uncultured Gammaproteobacteria bacterium | reverse complement strand
GGCTTTAACGCGGCGGGCGCGCCGTTTGGTTTTCAGCTGGCGGCGGGCCATCTCAATGAGGCTGTTTTGGTGCGCGCGGGCCATGCGTGGCAGCTGGCAACGAGCTTCCACCGCCAGCGTCCCCCGCTGTAGCCCCTCGTTTGAGGGATGGCCCTGTGATCGCCGCGGCGCCGGCGTACAAACCTAGTCGCAAGGCCCGTGGTAGCCGACGGCGACAACGTGATGCGGTCCTTGGGTAATCTCTCGATTGGGCTTGGTTGGCGCTTGTCGGCATTCGCAAGCGGCACCGTTCTTTAGTCATCTCCTCATGGTGTACTGCCGAGAACACCTTCGGCGATGCGGCCCGCCCGCGGAAATTAAGCCAGCTTTTATCCTAAATATTCTGACCTTAGCGCGCTGTTAACGCGCCCTGCGCCCGCCCGCCTGACGGCTGATAGCAGCCCTGCGATCCCCCCTCATAAAGCTGCTTTGACAATAACTGCTTAGGCAGGAAACAATGCGGCATGGCTGTGACGACAGACTCCGGAAAACCCCGCCCGCGTGCCGCTCGCGGGACCGCGCCGGCTCGCCCGCTGCGGCCGGTCGCCCACTACACAGGCGAGCGTTATGCGGTGGACGACTCCTACGGCTATCTGGTGCGTCGGGTGCAGGCGTCCTTACAACGCCACATTGAGCGCCGCGTGCAGACGCTCGCGCTCACGGCGCTGCAGTGGAGCCCGCTGCTGCTGATTGCGCAAGGGAAGGGCGATACGGCCGCCGCGCTGGCGCGCAGTTTAGATACCGATACCGGGGCGGTGACCCGCATGCTCGACCGGCTAGAGCGTAAAGGCCTCGTGCGGCGTCAACGCAGCACGGGCGACCGGCGGGTGATTCATTTGGCACTCACGGCAGAAGGACGGCACGCCATCGGGCTGGTGCCATTCGCTATCGCCGAAGTACTCAACCTACATTTGACCGGGTTTTCAGAGCGTGAAGTGGATCAATTAAAAGACTTTCTGCGCCGGATAATCGCCAATGGCCATTCGGATGCCGTAGAACCCGCGGCCGATGAGCCTTAAACCGCGCGCCCCGGGCGCCACCCGCGGGTCGTTGACCGTGCGCACTGCGGGGTGTTTGTGCGTAGCGCTATTGGTCGGCTGTGTGCGCTCCACCGGGATAGATCACCAGCTCAGCCCGCTCACGCTGGCGACGATCGAAACCGACCAAACCTTTGACGCGTGGCCAAGCACCGACTGGTGGCGGGTGTATCAGGCACCGGCGCTAGACGACCTCATCGAGCACGGCCTGCGGGACGACCCTAGCCTACAGGTTGCGCTGGCGCGACTGCGCGCGGCCCGCGCTGGGACGGAGTTCATTGGCACACGGTTGATGCCACACGCGGCTGCGGGGTTCGACAGCAGTTTCCAGCGCTATTCGGAGAACGGCCTCGCACCTCCATCGATTGCCGGTGACCGCCGCAGCGATAATCGTTTCGCACTGGACCTCGCCTACGAGCTGGATTTGTTTGGCAAACGCCACGCCGAAGTGGCGGCGGCGCAAGCGCAAACTTTGGCGATTGAAATCGATAGCCATACGGTTCGTTTGGGGGTGGCATCAGCCATTGCTCACGCGTATTTTTATTTGGCGCAAGCCTGTGCCGAACGCAAAGTTGTGCAAGCTATTTTGACCCAGCGCCAGCACATTGTGAGCTTGGTGCAAGTGCGGGTTGCCGAGGGGCTGGATTCCAACGTGGAACTGCGGCAGGCCGAGGGCGCTATTCCTCAAGGCGAGGGCGAGCTCGTTGAACTCGATGAACGCATCGCACTCTTGCGCAGCGCGCTCGCAAAACTGGCCGTGGTGCCACCTGCGGCAACGGCGACTTTAAGCCCGGTGCTGAGCGCCCGCTCGCCACCGACTCTGCCAGCCATCGTGCCATCTAATTTATTGGCCCGTCGACCCGACATCGCCGCCGCCCGCAACCACGTGGATTCGGTCTTGCACGGGGTGGACGCGGTGCGCGCAGAGTTCTATCCCACGGTTAATCTGGCCGCTTTCGTGGGCTTTAGCGCGCTGGGGTTGGGCGCTTTATTAGAAGGTAGCTCGCTCATTTATGGGGTTGCGCCGGCGGTCAGCCTGCCCATTTTTGATGCGGGACGGTTGCGCGCAAAACTCAAATTTGTGAACGCACAGACCGATGAAGCCATCGCGCAATACAACCAAGCGCTGCTCGATGGTTTGCAAGAGGTCGTGCACGCCGTGATTTCCCTCCGCGCTTTGGCGTTACGCGAGCGCGCCCAACGTGCCGCCCAAGATTCTGCTGAGAGCGCTTATGGCTTAGCGCTGCAGCGTTTTCGCGCCGGCCTCACCGGTTACCTCACGGTGCTCGCGACCGAAACCGAAGTGCTGCGGCAGCGCCGCGCGGCCACGACCTTGGCCGCGCGGGCTTATACGCTGGACATCGATCTAAAACGTGCACTGGGGGGTGGTTTTGAGGCCGCCGTTCCTGTTGCCACCCCCTGACAGGACACGCCTATGGCCACGCCAGTTCCCGGCTTGAATTTTCGACGATCGCGGCGCTGGCTGCTCGTGTTGTTCTTTTTGTTGCTGGGGCTAGGTGCCGCGGCAGGGGGGCTCTATTGGTGGTATGTCGCGCGTTATTTCCAGGAGACCGACGATGCTTACGTGGCCGGCAACGTAGTAGGTGTCACGGCGCAAATCACCGGGATAGTGCGCACCGTCAATGTGCGGGATACCGATCACGTGGCGGCGGGACACCCGTTGGTGATGTTGGACGATGCCGACGCGCGCATTCAATTAGAAGCCGCCGAGGCTGATCTGGGACAGGCCGTGCGCGGGATCCGGGCGGTCTATGCTAACGACAACACGCTCGCGGCTGACATCGCCGTGCGCCGCGCCGATCTGGCACAAGCGCACACCCTACAAGCCAAAGCCGAAGACGATTACGCCACGCGTTTGGCGCTGGTGGGCAGCGGGGCGGTGGGCAAGGAAGAATTGAAACATGCCGAAGCGGCGCTGGCCGCGGCGAAGGCCACGGTGTTAGTGGCCGAGTCTGCTATCAGTGCCGCTGCCGAGCGCGCGGCAGCTAATGTGGCACTGACGCAGGGCACGACTATCGAGGCCCATCCCGCCGTGGCGCGCGCCGCCAGTCGGGTACGCGAAGCGTATTTGGCGTGGGCGCGTTGCCAAATTCTCGCGCCCGTTGCCGGCGATATTGCGCGCCGCTCGGTGCAAGTTGGGCAGCGTGTGCAGCCTGGCACGCCGTTGTTGGCGGTGGTGCCGCTGGAGCGCGTTTGGGTGGATGCCAATTTCAAAGAAATTCAACTCACCAAGATGCGCATTGGCCAACCCGCGAGGTTATACGCCGATGTGTATGGTGAGGAGGTCGTCTACCACGGGCATGTGGCGGGTTTCGGTGCGGGTTCGGGTGCTGTGTTCTCGTTGCTGCCGGCGCAGAACGCAACCGGCAACTGGATAAAAATCGTGCAGCGGGTGCCGGTGCGGATAGATCTCGATGCCGCCCAATTGAACACCCATCCGCTGCGACTGGGGCTTTCTATCGTTGCCAGAGTGGACACCCACGACACGAATGGGGTGCCGCTGGGCCCGGCGAGGGATGACGCCCACAGCACCACTACGAGCGTTTTTGACGGGCAAGATAAGGCGGCCGAAACCCGCATCAGCGAGATTGTGGCGGCGCATCGAGGTCCCTTGGCGGGGCGTACGCCTGCGGCGTCGGCGCAGCCCTAAGCGGCATGTCGAACCCCGCGGTCAGCGCGCCCCAGTCTAGTCCAGCCCCCGCGCCGTACCCGCCGCCGCCGTTGACCGGTTGGCGACTGATAGTGGGTTCGGTGGCACTGTCCACCGCGACCTTCATGAACGTGCTGGATGTCTCCATCGCCAATGTGTCGGTGCCAGCCATTGCGGGCGACCTTGGGGTGTCGGCTAATCAGGGTACGTGGGTCATCACCTCGTTTGCGGTGGCGAGCGGCATTTGCCTACCGCTGACCGGCTGGGTTGCCATGCGCTTTGGACCAGTGCGGGTATTTACCATCAGTGTTTTGCTGTTCACGTTGGTCTCGTGGCTGTGCGGCTTGGCGCCTAATATCGAGACCCTCATTGCGCTACGGGTGCTGCAGGGAGCGGTGGCTGGGCCCATGATTCCGCTCTCGCAGTCGTTACTGCTGGCGAGCTTTAAGCGCGAGAGTGCGGGGCTTGCGCTCACCATTTGGTCGATGACGAGCCTCGTCGCGCCGGTGGTGGGTCCGGTGCTTGGCGGGTGGATCACCGACAACATCCATTGGGCCTGGATTTTCTATATCAACGTGCCGGTGGGGTTGCTGGCGGCGGGTATTGCGTGGTGGATTTATCACCCGCGGGAAGCGCCCACGGTGCGTCGCCCCATCGATTTGGTGGGTCTGGTGGTGATAATTTTATGGATCGGTTGTTTCCAGATAGTGCTCGATAAGGGCAAAGAACTCGATTGGTTCGAGTCTTGGACCATCATCTGGCTGATGATCATCGCCGCGGCCGGTTTTTGTTTTTTCCTGATTTGGGAACTGACCGAAGACCACCCGGTGGTGGATCTCAGTTTGTTTAAGCGGCGTAATTTTTGGGCCTCCACGCTCACGATTTCGCTGGGTTACGGCGCGTTTTTTGGCAATTTGGTCTTGCTGCCCCTGTGGCTGCAACAGCACATGGGTTACACGCCGACGCTGGCCGGGCTGGCGATGGCGCCGGTGGGACTCTTGGCGTTGGTCATCTCGCCCTGGGTGGGCAAAAACATTCAGCGCTACGACGCCCGGCTGTTCGCGACTTTCGGTTTTTTGGTGTTCGCGGTGGTGGTGCTTATGCGCAGCCATTTCAATACCAACGCTGATTTCAACACCATCCTGTGGCCCACTATTTTGCAGGGTGCGGCGATAGGCACATTTTTCATTCCGCTATTTAATTTGGCTTTGCAGGGAATTCCGCCGGAGAAAATTCCCAGCGCCTCTGGGCTGCTGAATTTTTGCCGGATTACCGCCGGCGCTTTTGGTGCTTCGGTGTGTACCACGGTGTGGGACAACCGCGCGACGTTTCATCACGCCCGTTTGGTTGAGCGTCTGGACCCCACCCACCCCATTCTGATGGGCTTGACCTCGGCCGACGGTGCGACGCTTGCGCAGCTCAATCGGTTGATCGATCAACAGGCTTTTATGCTGTCTGCCAATGAAATTTTTCAGGGCTGCGCGGTGTTGTTCATCGCGCTGGTGGGCATTGTGTGGCTGGCCAAACCCGAGCGGGTGGTGGTACCCGCTGGCGTGGGTGACGCGGGCGGCGCGCATTAAAGAACACGCGCCGCCAGTTTTTTAAGCGCGGCTAGGTAGGACCACCACGCCGCTGCCCAGCACCGAGAGTTCGTCGTCTTGGTTGTAGGCGGCTTGTTCAATTTCGACCAAATGCTGGCCGTCTTCCACCCAAGTGCGGATAACCCGTGCTTTGAGGAAGAGTATGTCGCCTTCTGGGTTATGGCGCCGGATTTTGCAGGTAGCCGAGCGCAGGAAACCCGCGTCGCCCATCCAGTTGGTGAGTTGATGAATGAGCCAAGAGCAGCGTTCCGGGCCGTAGTCATAAGCGCCTGGCGCGCCCACTTCTAACGCGAACTCGGGTTCCCAGTGCACGCGCTCTGGGCAATCTGGAATGCCAAAACGGTTCTCAATGCCCAGCCCGGGATGTTGGTCGATGAGTTTCCACGCCAATTTATTGGCCCGGATATACAGCCCACCCCAGCCCTGCGCATAAGCGATAAAGCCGGTCACGGTCATGGGGCCTTTGAGCATGACGGGTAGCTCATCGCCCATGCTGACTTCTTCAAACCAGCGTGGCGTGGCGCCGCGCACTTCCTCTTCGGCGTAAAGCCGGTACGCCTCGGCCAATTCTTCTGGCGTGTAGCGCCGCGCGGCGCGGGTTTTTAAGGCCGCGTATTTAGTGCCTTGTTCGCGCGCGTGGTTGCGCTCGGTACGAAAACACCAGCTGTCGGCGTCGGCCACACGGTCGCCATCCTGATTGAAAAAAGCCACTCGATAAATTTGTTGGATGGCGCGCCCGGCAAAGCGGGTTTCGTGCTCGATGAGGTCGTGGAGGACCGCTTCGCTGGTGATCGCATCGTTGCGCCGAACCAGTTTGTGCCAACGCCAATCGGCACCCGACCACATGGCATGCACGCCGGGCAAACCGCCCACGTAACCCGAGATAATGCGGCTGGTGGCGAACAAGAAGCTCGGTAAGGCGAGCAGACCGCCGTGGGGTGTTTTGGCCGCGTAGTCGGGCTGGCACCACAGCGGGTTGTCGTCACCGATGCCGTGAGCGTAATGACGGATGTTGTCGCGCGTGGCTTCGTGGCACCAGGGTTCGGCCTGTGCGGTGATGGGACGGCCTAGGCGAGCGCGCAATTCGTCCAGCGCCTGCTCAGTAATTGTAGGGAACTCTCGACGATCGCTCATAAACCAGTCTCCAGAAATAGTGCGAATAAAGGGGCGGCGGTGAGACCTACAATGTCCACGCGCCGCCCTGATGATGCCGATAGCCGAGTGCTGCGTAGGTGGCGTCCACTAGGGATTGGCCACGTTCGTTGAGCAGCACGCCGGTGCCCATGCGGTTCATGGCATAGCCGAAGCTTAGCCGACATTCGGGATCGGCGAAGCCCAGCGACCCCCCCGCACCCACGTGCCCAAAAGCGGCTTCTGAGAGTAACAGGCTAGAGTTGACGACGCCCGGCAGCCGTCGGTTGTCCATGGCTTTCATGAAGCCCAAGCCAAAGCGCACCGGGATCATGAGGGTCGCGTCATCGGGCGTTGCCGCGCTCACTTGGGCCATGCGGGTTAGCGTGTCGCGGCCCATGAAATGACGTCCCTGCAAGCGGCCGTCGTTGGCGAACGGTGCATATAACGTTGCCAGCCCGCGCCCGTTAGCAATGCCATTTGCGGAGCCGACTTCGGCGGCGTGGCAGGCCCGCGTGTTGACGTCGAATAAGACGAAATCACGCATAAATAAATTGGCCGGGGAGCCTGGTTGATTGAGTGCTGCGTCGATGAAGCGGGTTTTTACCCACTCGTTGTCCGGGGTTGCGGGAATCATCGGGGCCACCCGCGACTCGTGGCTCTCCGGTAGACCAATCCAGCATTCAGCACCCAGTGTTTGGGCCAGTTCTTGATCGAAAAACTGACCCAAGCGGCGACCGTCAGCCCGATGGATGAGTTCACCGACGGTCCACGCCATCGTGATGCCGTGATAGCCCTGCCGTGTGCCGGGTGTCCAAAAGGCCTCCTCGGCGGCGACGCGCTCCACCATATAGGGGTAGTCCCAGAAGCCGCCCACGGGTACCGGGTCGCGCAAATGTGGCACGCCTACGGTGTGGTCGAGGGTCATCGACACGCGCGCCGAGGCTTTGCCGCCGCGACCAAATTCTGGCCAGTAGCGGGTGACTAGCGCGTCGAGATCGAGCTGGCCGCGATCCGCCAGCAGATGGGCGCACAGCGCCATCATGCCTTTGGTGGCGGAGAACACAGTGCAGACCATATCCGCAGTCCACGGCTCGCCACCGCGCGTTTTGGTGCCGCCCCAGAGGTCTAGCACCGTGGCACCCTCGAGGGTCAGCGCAAGGCTGGCACCCACTTCATCGCGAGTCAGAAAGTTTTGCTGGAACGCTTCCAGCACCCCGCTAAAGCGGGCATCGCAAAAACCCTGGATGCGGCCGCGGCCGGTGTCGATG
>CAIPNE010000356.1 GCA_903866355.1 uncultured Gammaproteobacteria bacterium | reverse complement strand
TAGCTATCCTGTTGCCGATTTTCGAGATGAACCAGCTGGTGTGAGCGTGGGCTAGGCAGAACTTAGGGCAACCCGAGGGTCAGTTCGACATTGATCTGGCCGGGTAGCGCCGCTCTCTCCAGATGAATCCGCTCGACCCGGGCCCCGCGTTGGCTCTCGAGGGTCAGTAGCCAACGCATAAAATTGGCATACGGCACTTCCTCAAAAGACAGCATGACCTGCTGCTCAGAGGTCGGTGTCACGCGCTTGAGTTGCGCCGCCACGCCCTCCACGCTGGCGGCTTCGTTGAGCACCGCCAAGATGGAGCGCCCAGCATCCGGGCCGAGGGGCGCGACCCCACGGCCGGCGGCCACCAGCGGGCGCTGCTCCTCCAGCCACCGAAGGTTAGCGCTTTGCGCCAGCAGGGCTTTTTCGCGCTGCTGGTTGTGCTCGCTGAGGGGTTCCAGCACGCCTAAAAAAACGCTACTGGCGAGCATCACGGCCGCGCCCGCCAGCACTAGCCCGCGTTCTCGCACCGCGAGATCCGCCCACCAACCGGCTAGGCCATTCATGGCAATTGCCCCAGCCGCAGGACTGCGCGCGTCAGGCCTTGGTCGCTATCGATGGACAGTACCTGCAATGGCTGGCCTGAGACCCGCAGGCGCTGTTGATAGTCTTCAATTTTTGCCATGTCTGCGGCTTGCACCTGCACTTCTAGTACGCCGTGTTCATAGCTCGCACTCGCCAGCTGCACGCCCGTACTAGGGTCGCTGGCCACTGGGGTTCCCGCCACGCGCAACAAATCCTCGAACGCGGCACCTTGGTTGCTAGTCTTCGCCAACTCGGCCAGCGCCTGGGTGGCTTGGGCGCGCGTATCGACCACCCGCTGAATGTGCGGAAACAGGCTTTTGAACGTCGCGAGCTCCTGCGTGCGGGTGGCGCTGAGTGCACGCTCCAACTGGATCCCCTGCCTGATTAACAGCCCCAAATGGACCCCTAGGGTGAGGATGACGACGGCCGCGGTGGCCCACCACCAGCGGCGTGCTTGGGTCTGCTCGACTTGCGCACGCCGGGGTAATGCGTCGAGTAGATCAATCTGCGTGGCTGGCGCGTGGCCCGCGGCAAGCCACGCCAGCAGGTTGGGCGGGGCAGGCTCGGTGATATTCGCGATCCCAGCAGGGGGCGACTCATCACCCACCCATCGCACGTGTGCCGGCACGCCCAGTGTTTGCTGCGCTTGTGCAAAAAAAGCCGACCATTGCGTGGGCGAAAAACGAAAACCCGTGTGCGCACCGCAGCGCAACCAAGCTGCATCGTGCACGAAGGCCAAGGTCCATTCGCCCTCCCGCCACGCCACGCACAGGCTATCGACAAGACAAGTGGTGACCCGGATGCCGGCCTCCAGACACCGCGCAAGCCCGCTTTCGAGTGCGGCACGTTCGAGCACGGCGACGGCAAATTCGGTGCGGCTAAGCCGCCGGGTGGCGAAGACCAATTCCTCGAGTGGGCCCAGTAGCTGTTCTTCTAGCGCAAAGGGCAACGCTTGCCGTTGGGTACGGGCGTTAGCTGCCGGCAAGACGACCTGCGTCAATTGGACTCGCCGGCCGTCGAATAACCAGCACCAGTGGCTGGCGCCACACTGCGCCAAGCTGCTCAAAGTGCCGCGCTGAGGCGCGCCGCCGGGCCTCAGCCAGCTGGCGCTGCCATCGACTTCAAGCGTGAAGTACACGCGATCAGGGTTAGTCGTCGACATAAATTTGCTGGCGTCCCAATAAAAAAATCGCGCTGTTGCCATTGCGGCGAATGATCGAGCGATACAGCTTTGGCGGGCCCTCACCCAGCACCCTGACCCGCAGTTCAAAGGTTGAAGACGCCGTCGCGAGCCCCGAAGCCGCGAACGGCATCCCACCCAGCAAGGGGTTGGCGGCCAAATTCCCGGCGCTAGCGAAGGGCTGGAACGCGCGGGCGTCGAGTAGGCTCGCGGCCTTGGTGCGGTCGATGCCGGGGGTCAGGCTCATGAGTATCTCGCTGGGAGCGGTGTTCACATTAATCGACGTTGCTTGGTCTAAGGCCGTCACGAAGGGACGTAGTCTGGCATAAATTTCTGGCGTGACACCGCGCACCAGCAGTAATTCACTGGGGTCCACCAAACGCTGGTTAGCCGCGCGATAAGCGACCGGCAAGGTGGCGTAGTAGGCATCCTCGGCACCATTCGGGTAGCGAATGTCGCCGTCTGGGTCCAACCAATCCAGCACCGCTGGCACGATCACCGGATCAATCTCCAGCGCTTGCAATAACAGGACAAAACGCACCACCGCCACCTGTTGTGCGGTGAGCGCGCGCGGCCTGTTGCCGGGGCCCACTGACGATGCGCCACCCAGTCCAACGCCCGCCGCGGCGGCTACCGCGCGCAGTGCCGCGGCCGTGAGGCCGCTCTCGGCGCCCGCATCCTGATTACTGTCCGAGTCTGCACTCACGGCGACCAGCGCGGCCAGTGCCGCGGGATCGAAAGTCAGCGTGGTGAGATTGAATCGCCCTTGGAGGTCGACCAACTGCCCGTGCGCGCTGAGACCGCGGCCCTCGGCCAATAGGTCGGCCTGCGCCCAAGCGTCTAGCGCACTGTCGAGTGGCCCATTTTGAGTATCTGCTTGGAGCACCGCCATCGCTTGAATTTCCAGCTCCATGACCAAGGTTTCCGCGTTGAGGGACCCGCGTAACTGCGCCACGTTAGCGATGGCGAACTGTTGTCGCGTGGCCAGCACGACCGCTAGGCTCGCAATGACGGCGGCAATCAGCAGCGCCGAGATCAGGGCAGCCCCCGCTGAATGACGACTCACCGTGCGGCCGCCGGCATCAAGACCCGCCGCAGCGTGGTGCCGTCCGTGAATTGCAGCGTGAACTCGATCCCGCGGGGCAGCTGTTCTAGCTCGTTGTCATTGGCGCTGGGGGGCCAATAATTGACCCACGATGAGCCGACCCGACCCGCCATAAAACGCAGGCCAAAACTGCGCACGCCGCGCAGCAGAGTCTGGCGGTTCGGCGTGGTGTTTTGGAGCGGATCCAGCACCGGCCAAACTTCCCGCACCAAGGTGTCTTGAGTGAGACGATAGTCGACGCGGTAGAGTTCTGGCTGTACCTCGAGCAGGGCGAGTGCGGCATCGACGCGGGTCAGCGCCACCAGCGGCTCGGTTGTCCCGGCCCCCGTCCGCAACGCTGCCACCGGGGTGCCGAGCGGGTCGCGAATGCTACGCGGGACGAGGTTGTTAAAATCGTTGCTCAAAAGGGTCACGGTACGCACCAAGGCGGCCTGCTCGGCCAGCCGTGGCAACAGAATTTCGCGGCCCATGAGCACCTGACGCAGACCGCCATAGGCCAGCCACGAGGTCAGTGCAAAAATGGCCATTGCCACTAGCACTTCCAACAGCGTAAACCCCGCACCCTTAAGGTTGAGGCGGCGCATACAACACCCGCGCAGTGCGCGTAGCCAAAATTTTAGTGGGATTGGCGGCATCGGCCAAGCGCAAAGACAGCACCAGCACGGGCAAACCGGCCGGTTTTTCCACCTGGGTAAAGATCTCGAAGTGACGCCCACGTAAAGTTTCTGCCGCGCGCTGCGGCCCGGGTTCTAGCGTACTCGCCCGCAGCCGTAACTCGGTGAGGGTATTATCCAGCGCCCAGTCGGTCAGCGTCATTTCCTCGCTGCGCGCAAGGTTAGCCGCCCCACCCCGTACCGCGCCAAAACCTAAGGTCAGCGACACCGCAATGATGACCAGCGCGATCAGGACTTCAATCAGCGTAAAGCCAGCGTGGGTCGCGGGTGTTTTCAGGGCCGGACCTCAGCTGCATAGCGACCTTGGGCTGCGTTAAAAATGTCATAGCGTTCGGCCGCCGCCTCGCTGGCAAGCGAATAGATTGCAGCCGGCTGGGCACCACTGGGTAGAAAAAGCGCTTGGGGGGTCGGTACTGCCGGCGACACCCCAAGTTTGGGGAGCACCGTAGGCCCCTCGAGATACAGCGGTGGCGGCAACAGGTGCTCACGAAAATGACGCTCCGGGGCAAGTTGCCAGCCGTGGCCATCGAACACCACCACACGATAACCATCACGCGCCAGCACCAAGCCATAGGGCTGCCCGGTGAGCACGGCAGCATCTGCCAAATGGTTGCACAAAGCCGCCAACGCCTCCGCTTCCAAGGCGGTGGCGCGTGCGCCGTGGCGGCCTAAAGAGAGCATCACCATCGCGGCGACAATCGCTACCAACACCACGACCACCAGCACTTCGATGAGCGTAAACCCCGCTGCGGCGCGCGCCCGACGGCGAGGGTGGGACGTCGGCAGTCTAGCGATCAAGTTCCCAGTTACCGATGTCCGCCGCAAATTTCTCACCCCCACTCGCGGCGTCCGAACCCAGGGAATACAGATCGTACTGACCATGTTGACCGGGTCGCAAATAGTGATATTCGTGACCCCAAGGGTCCTGCGGCAGCGCGGGCAGATAGCCATCCTCACGCCATTTGGTCCCCGAGGACAAACCGCTCGGCCGCTGCACCAGCGCCTCCAGCCCTTGCTCAGTCGTGGGGTACTGGAAATTATCCAGCTTGTATAAATCGAGTGCCGCACCGATGGCGCGAATATCCTGAGCGGCCTTGACCACCCGTGCCTCATCCGGGCGACTCATGACCCGCGGCACGACGACCGCCGCCAAAATGCCGAGAATCACCACCACCACCATCACTTCTATCAGCGTAAAACCGCGTGCATGTACCGGCATGACCATCATCCCTTTGCTGTGAAATTGCTCGCCTGCGCAAATTATCCGCGCTGATTTTGACAGTGTCATGCTCGACTCACGTGAGGGCCTGCCGCAACCCACACTTTACCCCTTAGAATACCGCCGGGGGATCCGCTCACGCAGGTGCTGACAGCGGCCCGTTAGCACGGTAACCCGACCTCCACCAGGCACCAACCAGAGGGCCGCTAAATGTCTACTCTCGCCGCGCTTGCTGCGCTTCGTGCTTTTATTCAAGAGCGCATCATTGGGCAGGACCGACTGGTTGACCGCCTGCTGATCGCCCTCCTCGCGGATGGTCATTTACTGGTAGAGGGCGCCCCAGGATTGGCAAAAACACGCGCCATCAAGGTGCTGGGCGAAGGCATTGAAGGCGATTTTCATCGCATCCAATTCACCCCTGATCTACTGCCGGCCGACCTCACTGGGACCGAAATCTATCGCCCCCAAGACGGTTCTTTTAAATTTCAGCGCGGTCCTTTGTTCCACCATTTAGTCTTGGCCGATGAAATCAATCGCGCCCCGGCGAAAGTGCAGTCGGCGTTGTTAGAAGCAATGGCCGAACGGCAAATCACCATTGGCCAAGAAACCTATCCCCTGCCAGAACTGTATTTAGTCATGGCGACCCAAAATCCACTCGAACAGGAGGGCACCTACCCGCTGCCCGAAGCCCAGCTCGACCGGTTTCTGATGCACGTGACCATCACCTACCCGGCACACGCCCAAGAGCGCGAGATTCTCGCCTTGGCGCGCTTGGAGGCGTTGCAATCCATCCATGCGACCCCGGCGATCGCCTCGGTATTGCCGCAAGCGCAAGTCTTCGCGGCTCGCC
>CAIPNE010000355.1 GCA_903866355.1 uncultured Gammaproteobacteria bacterium | reverse complement strand
GCCCGTCCCTGAATTTGCGTGGAACCGATGAGGTGCATGGCTTCTACGACGCCCGGCCACTGCCGCACGATCTCTGGGTGTTCGCCCACTTCTGAACCCGTCACCGCCGCGCCGATTTGAATCCCGGCCGCGCTGACCTCAATGGCGCGCAGTTCTGCGATGCCTTTGATATCGACGATGACCTGCGGCGTGCGGGCACCTAGACGAAGTTGCACTAAAAGATCGGTCCCACCGGCGAGTACCCGAGCACCGCCACCCGCTGCCGCAAGACTTTTGACGGCCTCCGGCACGGTGGTTGGCCGTGCGTATTGAATAGATTCCATTGCGCTCCCCTTGGTTCTGGTTAGACGGGTTTTATAGCACCCCTACATGGCGCCCGAAAGGCGGCAACGCCGCCTGTCGGTCAGCGGTAGTGTGGCATTACTTCGCGCCCGAAGCGCTCCAACATCCGCTTAACGTCGTCGATCGGCAGATAACCTTGGTCGCCTTGCCAGATAAACCACTCGGGGTTGCAGGTTTCGACCAGCAAATCCATTTCTTTGCGCACGTCATTTTGATTACCGACCAACAGAAAATGCGCATCCTCAAAACGCTCCATCCGCACTTCGGAGACCGGCAAGCGCTGGCCGGGATATTTGATGTCGTCTTCCGGCAAACGGAAAGCATCCGTGAAGCCAAACGCGTGCGCCCAGCCCGGCCAGCCCGTGCCCATCAGGCCTTTCATGGCCAAATCGCGGGCCTTTTGTTTGTCATCAGCCATGTACACGCCGCGAAACACCCCGATGTTCTCGCCCAGCGCCAGCATCCGGCCATGCTTATGAGCTTCGTCGACATGGGCTTCGGCAAACGCGCGTAGCTGCACCGGATCGGACGTGAGCATGGTCGGCACCAGCCCTTCACGGGCCGCCCAGCGGATGGTGGTTTCGCTCTGCGAGAAAGCCTGAAACAGCATCGGGTGGGGTTTCTGGTAAGGCTTGGGCACCACCGTGATGTTCTGGATAAAGCCGTTCTCGTCGATTTCACCCGGCGCGCCATATTTGCGCGTCCATTCTGCTGCCGGCCAAGGGGTGCCGGTTTCGTAGGGGAAAGGATATTGGTAATGCTTGCCCTTGTAGCGGAAGCCACCCTCGGCCCACGCCAGTTTGAGGATTTCGAAAACCTCCTGGAAGGCCTCCCGATTGATGGCGTCGGTGTCCGGCGCGCCGTCTTTGTTGTGGAGATCGGATGCCCCGACGTGGAGCTTTTGGGCCATTTGGTTCAGCCAGCGGGCCTGATAGCCGCGCGCAAAGCCAACGATCGTGCGGCCCTTGGTGATTTGGTCCAGCCAGGCGATTTCTAGCGCCAAACGCAGCGGGTCCCAGCCCGGCAACACATAGCCGATCGGGCCGGCCTTGATGGTTTTGGTGTTGTTCAAAACGTGCTGGGTGAGTACCGGCAGGCTGCCCATTTCCCCGCCTTCGGTGTGCAGGTGATGCTCGGGGAAGGTCACGGCGGAGAAGCCGAGGTCTTCGGCCATCTGCGAGAGTTCAACAATTTCTTCCAGCATCTGCTGAAACCGATCAGTGCGCGCCGAGATCGGGCGCAGGCGTTCGCGCTCGTCCATGGTGGCGGGAATAGCAGGGTAAAAGAAGAACATGAACTTCATGAGGGCCTCCGTGAAACTGTGATTGCCCTGGGGGCCAGTGACCACCCGGGCGTTTTTTTATCGCGGATTAGTCTCCCACGGGGTAGTCGACGGACAATGACAAAATATGTAAATTTCTTGACTTATGGTGCCAACCTTGAGGTATCTCCCTGATTTCAGTCCCACCCCCACAGCGCCGCGCCAAACCCCAGCCGCGTTATCTGTTTGGCAGCGCCATGTTGCGGCCGTTGCGACTAGCCTATGGGCTGGCCCCTGTGATCGAAGTACTGCAGGCGCACGGGCACGACATCACCCCGCTGCTGGCGGCCACCGACATCCCGCGCTTTGCCCTCGAAGAACCCAGCTATCGCATCCTGCTGGCGCAAGAACTCCAGTTCATCCGGCTCGCCCTCAACCGCCTGCGCCTACCCACCGCGGGCTTGGTGGTGGGTCAGCGCTACAACCTCGCGCTCTTTGGCATATTGGGCCTGGCGGCCGCCTGCGCGCCCACCATGCGCGAGTTATTCCACTCCGTACCAACCTGGCCAGAACTCAGCTGGGGGGCGATTGAATTGACCGTCTGGCGCGCGGGTGACGAAGAATATGTGGCCTTTCTTGATAATGCAGAGGTGGGCGATTTAGGGGCGTTTTTTGTCGAGCGCGATACGGCGGCGACGTTGGCGTTGTTCCGCCAAAATCTGGGCAGTGCGCTGACCCCCTTGCGGGTGCGCTTTCGGCATGCGCCGCCCGCCGATCTGCGCCCGTATCAACAGTTTTTTAACTGCCCGGTGGTTTTTGGCGACACTGCGAACCAAATTCATTTCCCGCGCGCGGTGTGGGATACCCCGCCGCCCCAAGCCAACGCCATGTCCTACCGTTTTTACGTCAACCAATGCGAGCGTTTGAGCGCGGTCATGCAGGCACCGCTGTCGTATGTGGATGTGGTGCGCAGCCGTCTACGCTCTACCACCCCGATGCCAGCGCTGGGCCAACTCGTCACCATGCTGCATCTCACCCGCCGCACCCTGCAGCGCCACCTAGACGCCGAGGGCAGCAGTTACGCAGCACTCCTGACCCAAGTACGCAGCGAGCGTGCGCGGGCCTTATTACGCCGCCGGGATATGCACAACGACGACATCGCGCGCGCGTTGGGTTTCGCTGATGCCAGCGCTTTTTCGCGTGCCTTCAAAACCTGGACCGGGGTTTCGCCCCGCGTGTTTCGGCAGCAGCCCAACGACCACGCTCCCACGACTTAAGCCGGCTGGCTGACCACCGGGTTACGCAGCACACCGATGCCTTCAATCTCTGATTCCACCCAATCACCCGGCAAACAGTAGCGGGTGGCCGCTACCAAGCCGGGCGCGCCCCGCCATTTGCCGCCCAGATCGGTGTCCGTCGACCATGCCGTACCGGCGGGGGTCCCCGTGATGATCACCATGCCGGGTTTGAGCGTGAAATTGATGGAAAAATAATGCACCAGATAGGCACAGCTCCAAATCATCTCGGCCGTACTGCACGCCTGCCGCAGTTCGCCGTTGATCCGCGTGCGCAACATCAACGCCTGAGGGTCGGGAATTTCATCGGCTGTCACGATGCATGGCCCCAGCGGCGCGCTGGAATCGAACGCTTTGCCGCGACCCAGTTCGTACCAGGTAAAGCCCTCGGGTGAGCGGCGCACTTGGCGGTCACGCGCCGTCACGTCGTTAACGATCGTGTAGCCAAACACATGCTGCAACGCATTCGCGACCGGAATGTGTCGGCCCGGCGTGCCGATGACGATGGCCAGCTCCGTCTCGCAATCGAGCTTCTGGGTCAGCAGCGGGTCGTACACGATGCCAGCTTCCGGCCCCACCACGCAGTCGGCGGTCTTGATAAAAAACTCCGGCTCCTTGCCGCTCAGCGGCGTGTTTTCTTTCTCGGCGTTGTGCGCGCGGTAGTTGCTGCCCGCACAAATGATGGTGGAGGGTCGCAGCGGCGCACACAGCTGCACGGTCGCGGCGGCGAGGCGCGCGCTGGCCGGCGCGTGATCGATCGTTAGGCGGGCCAGCGCCAGGGCTGCGCTGCCCCCGCGAATAAACGCAACGGCGTCCGCGAAATGTGCCGCGTTAGCGCCCCTTGGCAACGCCCCCAGCGCATCCACAATGGTCTCGCCGATGAGAAAGCCCAAGCGTTCTGGACCCCATGGCTGCGCGCAGTAGGTGACTATTTTCATGAACTTTGCGGCCTCGCAATTGAGAAGTGAGTACTAGACGAGTCGCAGCGCACCACGGCGGGACCGCCTGCTCGGCTTGAATCGGAGCGAAACCCCGTGCTATTGCTGGACTTGGTCGGCTGCGTGCTGGGCCCCCCTAAACGCTGCTTGCCCGCCACGCCCTACACGCCTGCCAGCTCGGAGAATCCAACACCATGGCCAACTATCCGCATCTGTTTTCACCTTGGCAACTGCGCAATACCGAAATCCGCAACAAAGTGGTGTTTCCGCCCACCTGCCCCACGTGGGTCAGCGACCCGTGGAGCGGTTTGTTCACCGACATGGCGGTGGACTATTACGCGGAGCGCGCCAAAGGCGGCGTTGGACTCATCATCATCGGTGGCACGCACGTGCACCCCAGCTCACTCGCGGCGCCACTGCTCATGCCGCAGCTCTACAACGACAACCAAATTGGCCCGCTGTCTAAAATTGCCGACGCCGTGCATCGCCATGGCGCGAAGCTCGCCATCCAACTGTGGCATTCGGGCGTGCGCGGGTTTCCTACCTATAAACAAGCCGCCGGTTTCGACCCCGACGCCACCTGGTACACGGTCAGTCCTAGCCAAGTGCCGCTGGGAGAATTCCCCGGGGCCTCAACCCCCAAAGCACTGGATGAGGCGGAAATCGAAGACATTCTGGCCGCTTATGGATCGGCTGCTGCACGCGCCATGGCGGCAGGTCTGGATGGCGTGGAACTGCATCTGTCGCACGGCTATCTGCCTTGGCAGTTTCTCTCCCCGCTGTACAACCAGCGCACGGACCGCTGGGGTGGTTCGTACGAAAACCGTCTGCGCTTCCCCTGCGAAGCGCTCACCCGCATGCGCGCCGCCATCGGCAGCCAGCCATTTCTGGGCTATCGCATTAACTCCACTTCTTTTTGGCCGGGCGATTTAGAAATCGACGCGGTGCGGCAAATCGTGGGCGACATCGAAAAGCGCAACGACATCGACTACGTGAACGTGTCGGCCGGCGTGCATCACACGTTCATTCATACGCCAATGGAATTTAAGGGCGGCTGGGAAAGCCCCTACGTTCGGCAAATTAAAGAAGTCTCCACCAAACCCGTATTTTTGGTGGGACGGATCACCATGCCGGATGTGGCCGAGCAACTGCTGGCTGACAACACCGCCGATGCGATTTGTTTGGCGCGCCAATTATTTACCGATCCCGAATGGGCCAATAAAGCCCAAGCCGGCCAAGCAGACGATATTCGCGCCTGCGTGGCGGCTAATTTTTGCTGGAAAAGCGTCAGCCGCGGCGGGCGCGTGCAATGCGTCTACAACCCAACGGTCGGGCGCGAGGGTCAGTGGGGCGCAGGCACGCTATTAAAAGTCGCTGCGCCCAAACATGCGTTGGTGATTGGTGGCGGCCCGGCCGGTTTGGAGTACGCGCGGGTAGCCGCCGCCCGCGGCCATCGCGTGACGGTGTTGGAAGCCAGTGAACACACCGGTGGCCACGTGCGGGTGCATGCGCTGCTGCCCGCGCGCACGGAGTTCGGTGAAATCGGGCGGTGGTTGGCGCAGCAAGCGACTAAAAATGGCGCGACCATCCACACGGGCGAAGAAGTTCGGGAGGATAATCTCGACGCCATGTTGGCGCGCTATCAACCCGACCACGTGGTCGTTGCCACCGGTTCCAAAGGCGCTGTCGACGGCTTTCAAGGTTGGACGGCGCGGGGCCTACCGGGCTGGGAAACCGGCAACTGTCTGACCTGGGAAGAGGTGATGATCAACCGGGACAAAACCCCGCCGCGGTCATTTCCCGGCCATGCCGTGGTGATCGACGATCTCGGTGATGTCGCGGGGCCGCTCACGGCCGTGGCGTTGGCAGAGGCCGGCAGCACGTCCGTCACGCTGGTCACGCGCTGGCCGATGGTCGGCATGGAAACCATGTTGGACGTGTATTTTGAGTGGATTATGCCGCGCGTGTACAAGGCCGGCGTGCGAATTCTCGCCGACCATTTCGTCAAGAAAATTGATGGCGAGAGCATCCAGATCTATAACGTGCACCACGAAGCGGCCGAACTGACATTACCCGCCGATTGGATCGTCATGGCCACCGGCCGGCGTTCGGAAAATTCGCTCTTTCCCCTGCTGCAAGCGCGCGGTGTTTCCGCGCAAATGATCGGCGACGCCACGG
>CAIPNE010000354.1 GCA_903866355.1 uncultured Gammaproteobacteria bacterium | reverse complement strand
TTTCGGTGTCACCAGCGAATACCTCGTCAATGCCGACGACCTCCAAATCAAGATGGCGCAGGGCGCGAAGCCCGGCGAGGGCGGCCAATTGCCCGGCCACAAGGTGTATCCGTGGATCGCTAAAGTGCGCTACTCCACACCCGGCGTCGGCCTGATTTCGCCACCGCCGCACCACGATATCTACTCCATCGAAGACTTGGCGCAGCTCATCCACGACCTCAAGAACGCCAATCCGCAAGCCAGGGTGCACGTCAAACTGGTGGCCGAAATGGGGGTCGGTACGGTGGCCGCAGGCGTGGCCAAAGCGCATTCGGATGTCGTGCTGATTTCCGGCTATGACGGCGGCACCGGCGCCTCCCCGCTCACCTCGCTCAAGCACGCCGGCGTGCCGTGGGAATTAGGCTTAGCCGAAACCCAACAGGTGCTCGTGGCAAACCAACTGCGCGACCGCATCGTGGTGCAGGTAGACGGTCAAATGAAAACTGGCCGGGACGTCATCATCGGCGCGCTGCTGGGAGCTGAGGAATTTGGTTTCGCCACCGCGCCACTGGTCGTGATGGGCTGCGTGATGATGCGCGTTTGTCATCTCAATACCTGTCCTGTCGGGATTGCCACACAAGACCCTCGGCTGCGCGCCAAATTTGCGGGCAAGGCAGAATTTGTCGAGAATTTCTTCCGTTTCATTGCACAGGAAGTGCGCGAATACATGGCGGCGCTGGGTTTTCGCACACTCAACGAAATCATCGGGCGGGTGGATCTCATCGAAGTAAACGCGGCGGTGGACCACTGGAAGGCGAAGGGTTTGGACTTCTCTAAAATCCTCTACGCACCGCCGGTCCCGCCCGCAACAGCGCTGCATTGCACCCAGAGCCAAGACCATGGACTGGATCGCTCGCTCGACCGCCGCGTGATCGTGCCGGGTTGTCAGGCGGCGCTGGAACACGCGCAACCCGTGACACTCAACGTCCCCGTGCGCAACGTCAACCGCACCGTCGGTACGCTGCTGGGGTATGAACTCACCAAGCGCTATGGAGGCGCCGGCCTACCACCGGACACCATCCGATTGAACTTCACCGGCTCCGCCGGGCAAAGTTTCGGCGCCTTCGTCCCGCAGGGGATCACCATGACGCTCGAGGGCGATGCCAACGACTACCTCGGCAAAGGCCTGTCCGGTGGGAAAATCATGGTCTTTCCGCCTCGGCAGGCTACTTTCGTGGCGGAAGAAAACATCCTCGTGGGCAACGTCGTGTTGTACGGTGCCACCTCGGGCGAGGCTTACTTCCGCGGCCTCGCCGGCGAGCGTTTCTGCGTGCGCAACAGCGGTGCCGAAGCCGTTGTTGAGGGGGTTGGCGATCACGGGTGCGAATACATGACCGGCGGTCGGGTGGTGATCATTGGTGGCACCGGGCGCAATTTTGCCGCGGGCATGTCCGGTGGCGTCGCCTTCGTGTTCGACCCCAAAAATAACTTTGCGCAGCGCTGTAACACCGAAATGGTCGACCTCGATCGAATTGACACTGACGAAGACGATGCTTGCGTGCAGCGTCTCCTGAGCAATCACGCTCGTTATACCCAGAGCCCTGTAGCGCAGAAAATTTTGCGCGACTGGACCACCACGCGGACACAATTTGTGAAAGTGATGCCCAGAGACTACAAGCACGTGCTGGCCGTTATTGCCAACGCCCGCGCCTTAGGCCTACCCGAAGACCTCGCCGTGATGGAGGCCGTGAATGGCTAAAGTCAGCGGTTTTATGGAGTTTGGGCGAGAAAAACAACCGTACCGCCCGGTCGCTGAACGCCTGCACGACTGGTCTCAGGTGATGCAGCCGTGGGAGGGCAAAGCGCTCAACCAACAGGCTGCACGGTGCATGGACTGCGGCATTCCTTTTTGCCACCAAGGCTGTCCTCTGGGAAATTTAATCCCGGACTGGAACGACTTGGTGTACCGCGAACGCTGGGCGGAAGCCATCGATCGCCTGCACGCCACCAATAACTTTCCGGAATTTACCGGCAGCCTGTGCCCAGCGCCCTGCGAAGGGGCCTGCGTGCTGGGCATCAACGATAACCCTGTCGCGATCAAGGCCGTGGAATTGGCGATCATCGACCGGGCGTTTGCCGAAGGTTGGGTCAAGCCACGCCCGCCCAGCCGGGAAACCGGCAAGAAAATTGCCATTGTCGGATCTGGGCCTGCGGGCTTGGCAGCCGCTCAGCAACTGCGTCGTGCGGGCCACGCCGTGAGCGTATTTGAGCGTGATGACCGCATCGGGGGCTTGCTACGCTACGGCATCCCTGAATTCAAGATGGAAAAAAACGTCCTCGACCGCCGGCTCCAGCAGCTTGAAGCTGAAGGCATTCAGTTTCACACAGGCGCTAACGTGGGAGTCAACATCGACTCCAGCCAGCTGCAGCGCGACTTCGACACCATCTTGCTGGCCGGCGGCGCCACTGCGCCACGTGATCTCGCGCTGCCCGGTCGTGAGCTGCGGGGCGTGCACTATGCAATGGATTACCTCACCCGGCAAAACCGGCGCTTAGAGGGCGATCAACTCCCTGAGGAGCCCGAATTCTCTGCCACCGGCAAGCACGTCGTGATCATTGGCGGCGGCGATACAGGCGCTGATTGCCTCGGCACCGCGCACCGGCAGCAAGCCAAACACATTGAACAACTGGAAATCCTCCCGCGCCCGCCGAGCACCCGTGGCGGCGACAATCCGTGGCCGGAATGGCCGCGGGTGTATCGCACTTCCTCCGCCCACGAAGAAGGTGG
>CAIPNE010000353.1 GCA_903866355.1 uncultured Gammaproteobacteria bacterium | reverse complement strand
GGCGAACCCATTGGGCGTCCGATCCAAGTGCGTCACGACGGGCAAGTGCACCGCTTCCGCTTTACGGCTTAAGCGTCAGGCATCCCGCGGCAAAAAAATCTTGGCGATATCGGTGTCCACACCCTGCGCGGCTGCGGCCGCGAGTTCGGCGGCCACCGCGCGCACAAAGCTTGGGCGCTGTTGGAGGCCGGTCCAATAGGCCTGAACCGCCGGCGGGAAGTCGGCGCTCAAGCCCAGATACTGCGCTAGCAAAAGCGCATAGCCCACAGAAATATCCGCCAGGGTGAAGCGGCCCGCGCAGAGCACGCCGTCGCCAACCACCGCCTCAACGGCACGCAGTCGGGCTAAGAACCAGCGCCGATAATCGCTCGCCACTTGCGGATTGCGTTGCGCAGCCGGCTCCAAGCGCTCATAGCGCAGCACCAAAGTTTGCGGACACGTGAGGGTGGCCTCGCCAAAATACAGCCAGTTGAGATAACGACCGTAGTCGGGTTCCGCGGGGCGTACCGCCAGCGGCGTGGCGGCGTGACGGTCTACCAGATACTGACAAATCGCCACTGATTCGGTCATGCAGAGTGGGCCGTCGATGAAAGCCGGCACGGTGCCCAGCGCGTTGATCTGGAGATAGTCACGCGCCAGCACGCGCGGCGGGAACGGCAGTACGTGGAGGGTGTAGGGCAGGCCAAGTTCTTCTAGCGTCCACAGCGGACGAAACGAGCGTGCGCTCAGGCAGTGATAAAGCGTGGGCATGGCGTGATGATTCCCGCTAAAAAACAGTTTTCCCCGGCAGGCAGGCGCCGTCGCGGCTTATACCAGCCCTTGCTCGCGCAATTCACTTTTGAGATAGGCGTAATAAATGGGGGCCGCGACCAAACCTGGAATGCCGAACGCAGATTCCATCAGCAGCATCGCCACCAGCAGTTCCCACGCCTTGGCCTGAATATGTGCGCCGACAATTTTCGCGTTCAAAAAATACTCGAGCTTATGAATGGCCACGAGGAACCCCAGCACCCAAAGCGCCACCGTAAACGAATGGCTGAGGCTGACGATAAAAATGGCCGTATTGGAGATGACGTTGCCCGCAATGGGAATGAGCCCAATGACAAACGTCAGCACGATCAGCGTTTTGGCGAACGGTAATTGGATCCCAAAACGGGGCAGGATCAGGACTAAAAACACCCCGGTACACACCGTGTTGATGGCCGAGATCCATATTTGAGCGAACACTACCTGCCGGAACGCCGCGCTGAGCCGCAGCCCCCGTAGCGCGATAGCCGCCGCCAGCGGCCGGCCCGCGCGCACCGCGGCGGCGGTCTCCAGCGATAACAGGCCGCCGATGATCATGCCAATCAAAACATGCAGCAGACCCAGTCCTAGTCCCGTCCCCGCACCTTGGAATAGCTGCGCATGTTCGCGCAGCCAACGGACCGTTAGCTGGCGCAGTTCTTCGGGATCGGCTGGCAGGTAGTCGACCAGCCACAGCGGTAAACGCTGCCGCGAGTGCTCAATAATTTCTGCCATGCTGGCGATCAGTGCGGGCAGGGTTTCGCGGCTCTCGCGCAGCAACGCGGCCACGGCCGTACCCGCCGCCACGATGAG
This sequence comes from uncultured Gammaproteobacteria bacterium, assembly GCA_903866355.1. GTDB lineage: Bacteria > Pseudomonadota > Gammaproteobacteria. The sequence continues at coordinate 440 of CAIPNE010000353.1, read as the reverse complement.
GGCAATCACGATGGCGGCAATAATCGACACCGCTAGCAAGCGTGGCCCCTCGCCTCGCAACAGGCGATTGCTCAACAGCGGCGTGAGTTGATTGACGAGCACATAGACCAGCAGCGCTGCCACGAGGCTCGGCAAGAGTGTCAACCACAAAATGCCGAAGAGAAAAAGGCCCATCGCGAGCCAACCCAAGGCCGCCGCGCGCAATGGCGCACCCGCGCTCATGGCGTGGCGACTAGGCCGCTGCGGGCCCCGAGATTAGCGCGTGAAGGTTTAGGCATTTGAGGGGCGACAATACGCCGAGCCTCCCTTGCTGGCCAGCCCAAGCCCAGCCCGCTGCCGGTTGGTGGCTTCGCGTGCTTGCCCTATGCTCCCCAACCCACACCCTTCCGGCGCTAACCGCGCGGAGTGCGCCACGATGCAAGCAGTAGACATCGACACCG
>CAIPNE010000352.1 GCA_903866355.1 uncultured Gammaproteobacteria bacterium | reverse complement strand
CGACCGTAGCCAGGACGAGAGTACAGCAAGCCTCGACAGCCGGCGGCATCACACAGACGCTCCGGAAAATCGCGCCACATGGATAGCGAGCCAAGCCCTTCATGCAGAAAGACGAGCAATGGCGCACTGTCGCGTGCGGGGGCAATCCACTGATATTCGATGCGTGTAGGTCGACCTGCCCACACGATCTCAGCGAAGCTCGCCGCGTCATTCATTGCGGGGTCACCTCACGTTCGCGTAACTTGAACCGTTGAATCTTGCCCGTGGCAGTCTTAGGGAGTTCGGGAATGAATTCGATATGGCGCGGGTATTTGTACGGGGCCAACCTGTCCTTCACAAAGGCTTTGAGATCTTCTTCGCTTGCTTGTGCGCCATCCTTGAGCACGACGAAGGCCTTGGTCTTGGTCAGTCCATCGGTGTCAGTAACACCAATGACGGCAGCCTCCAGCACGGTCGGATGCTGCACCAACGTAGCCTCAACCTCAAAGGGCGATACGTAAATCCCGCTCACCTTGAGCATGTCGTCGCTGCGGCCGGAGTAGGTGAAAGTACCGTCCGCATTGCGCACGTACTTGTCGCCGCTTTTGGTCCAGCCGCCCTGGAAAGTCTCGCGTGTCTTGGTCCGGTTGCCCCAGTACATCATCGCACTCGATGGGCCGTGAATGTAGAGATCGCCTGGCTCGCCATCGGGAACAGGTTGGCCATCCTCTCCGCGCAATTCGATTTCGTAGCCGGGCACAGGCCAGCCTGTGGTGCCGTAGCGCACCTGGTCCGGACGGTTGGACAGAAAAATGTGCAGCATTTCAGTTGAGCCGATGCCGTCGACGATGTCGACCCCAAAATGCCGCTTGAACCGTTCACCCAGTTCGGCTGGCAAGGCCTCGCCGGCAGAAGAGACCAGCCGTAGCGCCACATCGCTGCGGGCTGGTAATTGCGGATGCGCCAGCATGCCGGCAAAGCCCGTGGGAGCGCCGAAGAAGACCGTCGGTTTGGCCGGTGTTGATCCCTTTGTATCCGTGACGCCGCCAGCTTTTCCGAGCCAACGACGGAAGGTCGCGTCTGGCGTCGGCCGCTCGGCCATCAGTAGCACGGTAGCCCCCACACTCATCGGGAAGGTCAAGGCGTTACCCAATCCGTAGGCAAAGAACAGCTTGGCCGCTGAAAAACAGAGGTCTGACTCTTGTAGCTTCAGCACAGCTTTGCCGTAGAGTTCGGCGGTCCAGTAGGGATTGGCGTGCGAGTGCACGGTGCCCTTGGGTCTGCCAGTCGAGCCTGAGGAGTAGAGCCAGAAGCCGGGATCATCCGGACTGGTGGCTGCTGGGGTAAGTGCTGGCGCTTGACTCTGGAGGAACGACTCGAACTCGACTTCGGCAGGGTGAAGCGGTGCCACCGGATGGGAGACGATCACCTTTTGAACCTCATGATCGCATTTCGTCATGGCTGCTGTCAGCGTCGGCAGAAGCGCGCCCGAAACGAGTACGGCCTGTGCACGCGAATGCT
>CAIPNE010000351.1 GCA_903866355.1 uncultured Gammaproteobacteria bacterium | reverse complement strand
GCTGCTGAAGGCACCGCGAAGAGTTGGCGGGATAGCCTCGTGCACCGTTGATCGAGGTGCACGTGGGCGACGTTGCTGGGGATTAGCCCCACCGATTCTGGCCCGCAATGGGTGGTCGCAACGCCGCTATTTGGCGGAGATTGCGCCGGTGTCTCGTTGCTCTTCGAGTGCGGCCTGAACGGCCAAAAATGCTTCTTTCAGCGCGGTAAGCTTTGATCCCGCGTTTTCGACCTTACGTTCGCGGCCCAGAGTTTCTAGCTCGCGACAAATTTCCACAAGCCTCGTTGCACCCAGATTTGCGCTGCTGGAACGCAAGCTGTGCGCGCCGGCCTCCAACTGTTCTGCATTCCAGGTTTCTACCGCTGTCTGAATTTGCGCGACCAATGGTGGGGCAGCATTCAAGTAAAGCTCGATCACGCGGTTGAGTACGGAGGGCGCGCCGGGCCGCTGTAAGGCCGAAATTTTGTCCAATGCCGCGGGACTGAGTGGGGACTGCTTCGCCTGCGTACGTTGGCTGGCGGGTGAGAACGCCGCCGAATCGAAATTGCCCGTGGCATCGAGGTGCGGTGCGACGGGCAGCCAGCGTTCCAAGGTGGCGGCTAGCTGCCGCTGGGTGAAAGGTTTCGCCAGATAGTCGTCCATTTGCGCTGCCAAACAGCGCTCGCGGTCCCCCTCTAGTGCATTGGCGGTCAGTGCCACAATGGGCAGTCGCGAGGAGATGTTTTCTCGCAATTCATATTCGCGAATCGCCGCGGTGGCAGCAAAGCCATCCATCAGTGGCATCTGGCAGTCCATTAGCACGAGGTCAAAAGGATCGAGCAACGCATCCAGCGGCAAATCGGTAATGGCCGTTACCGCCTCCTGTCCGTTGCCGACCAAGGTCACGCGACAACCCAGATTTTCTAACAGCAACCGCACCAGTTCCTGATTGACGGGATTATCCTCGGCTGCGAGCACGCGGGCACTGAAGCGCGGTAGGCTGGCACGCGTTGTCTGCAGGGCCATTTCCTGCATGGTTTCAGTGAGTGGGCGAGTCAGGTCTAGCGCATCGGCGATGGCATCGTAGAGTTCCGATTGACGTACTGGCTTCGACAAATAACTGGAAATCCCAGCATCAAACCATTGGCCGGTCTCGGCGAGATTATCGACGGTCCCCAGGACGATGATGCTCGGGCGCGGAATTCGCGTGTTGCGCCGCAGTGTGGCGGCAAATTCCAGGGCATTTGGGGCGATTTTTCGATCAAAAATGAGCAACTCCACCGGCTCTCCCGCTTTGGCCGCGAGTTCCATATGGGCCAGCGCTGCGGCGCCCGAAGTAACGCCCACGACCCGCGCTTTCCAGACTTCCAGTTGCGATAGCAGCGCATTGCGACTGAGGGGATGTTCGTCGGCCACCAAGATTCGCCGGTCCAGCAACAGCAGCCGAGCGGGACGTCGACGGTTGATCATCGTGGGTTCCGCTTGCGGGAGCGCACAGGTAAACCAGAACGTGCTACCCCGCCCGGGCTCGCTGCGCACGCCGATGTGACCGCCCATCAAGGCGGCCAGTTTTTTGCAAATGGCCAAGCCCAATCCGGTGCCGCCAAACTCTCGGGTGGTGGAGTTGTCGGCTTGTGCGAAGGAATCGAAGATGCGTTCTTGATGTTCGAGCTTGATCCCAATGCCGGTATCGCGGACCTCCAGATGTATCACGCTGGTCCCCGCCGTGGGCGCCTCAATTTGGGCGCGTACGACGATTTCGCCGCGGCTAGTGAATTTCAGCGCGTTACCCACGAGGTTGGTGAGTATTTGGCGCAGACGGTCGGGATCGCCGAGATAAATACTGTGCGCCTCTGGCGGGAAAATACATTGCAGTTCCAGTTGGGCACGCTGGGCGCGATCAGCAAACATCACCCCTACGTCTTCTATGAGAAGACGTAGATCAAAGACGAGAGATTGGAGTTCGAGTTTGCCCGCTTCAATTTTCGAGAAATCTAAGATGTCGTTGATGGTGTTGAGCAGGGCTTCACCAGAGCGATGAATGGTGCGGGCAAAATGGCGCTGTTTGCGGTTCATTTCGGTGCCCAGTAAGAGTTCGGTCATTCCCAACACGCCGTTCATCGGGGTACGAATTTCGTGACTCATGTTGGCCAGAAAATCTGCCTTAGAACGCGCGGCGAGTTCGGCTTGTTCTTTCGCCGCGAGCAGGTTGCTTTCGACGTCACGCTGCGTTGCTAGCTGCTCGTTAAGCCGGATATTGAGCTGTTCAGTCTTTTGTTTGGAGGCACAAATTTCTGTCAGCAACTGGGCGTTAGCAAAGCGCTGCGCAACGGCATTGTTGGTGGTGAGATTTGCCAGCCCGCCGGAATGCGCGCAGTAGGCGAGATGGGCAAGCAGGGCGGCGGCAAGTAGCGCTCCCATGATGGTGAATTGGAAGGCGAAAAAGAGCGTCAAAGGGGCCAGCGCAAGCATTAAAAACGCTAGCCGCGCGTGCGTGGTCATCGGCACGACGGCGACACTGCCAGCGGTCACGATGACGCAGGCAATGAGTACGAGCTCTTGTATATCATTGCTGGGCGCGAACGAAACCAAGCCTACTACCGAGCCCCAGAGTAGGCCGTTGGCGAGAAACAGTAGGGTATAGCGGGTGTAATTGGCGTGGAATAGCGTGTCGTTTGCTACTGCATTAGGCCATTGTTTGAGGTGCTGAAATAAAAAAACCGATTGGGCTAACACGGGCACGGCCCAAGCGAGCAGCAGCATTAATGGGACATCGCGCCACAGCGTCGCCGCCACCAGCAAGACTCCCATCGCATTTCCCAACAATCCTAGCGTGCTATTGCCATAAGCCTGCTGGGCAACTGCCTCATACCAGTCTTCGATGAGGTTGGCGTCCCAGTGCTCGATGCCGGCGGGCTGCTGGGGGCTTAGCCAAGGCGTGGTCATGGTGGTGGACATAGCATTAATCGATGTTTTTGGCATGAGTGTGTGGGCGTCCTTGCATCCAACGGAAAAAGTCTGCGGCCGGCAGCGGGCGACTGAACAAGTAGCCTTGAATTTCATCGCAACCCAGTTGGCACAGGACGGCCAACTGCTGTTGGGTCTCCACCCCTTCGGCGACGATGGTTAGTCCCAAACTGTGTCCCATGGCGATTACGGCGGCCACGATGGGTCTGTCATTGCTGCTTTCATGCAGTTCGCTAACGAAGGATTGATCAATCTTAAGGACGTCGATCGGGAGTTGCTTGAGATAACTCAGCGAGGAATAGCCGGTGCCGAAGTCGTCGATTGCCAGCGTTACGCCGAGGGTTTTCAATCCGTCGACAATTTCCCGTGTCTGCTGGGCATCTTCCATCAGCAGGCTTTCGGTGAGTTCAATTTGCAGTTGTTTGGCGGGCAAGCCGCTGGCTGCTAAAGCGAGCGAGACACTGGCGCAGAAATCGGGTTGCCGCAACTGCACGGCAGAGACATTGACCGCGCAGGTCAAGTCGCCGAGGCCTGCCTGCGCCCAGGCGGCGGTTTGCCGGGTGGCTTCGCCGAGTATCCACGTACCAAGGGGGATAATAAGCCCCGAACTTTCAGCCACCGGAATGAAATCGATGGGGCCGATGAAACCCTGCACGGGATGATGCCAACGCGCGAGCGCCTCCATCCCGGTAACGGCACCACTGGCCGCGTCAATTTTGGGCTGGTAGTGCAGAGACAGTTGTTCCGTGCCTAACGCCTGTCGCAGGTTATTTTCTAGCAGCAACACAGCATGGGCACGCACGTTCATCGCGGGCGTGAAGTACTCGGTGCGGTCCCGACCTGACAACTTGGCTTGCTTGAGGGCGACATCGGCATGGCGGAGGAGTTCTTCGGCGTGGTGTCCATCGGCGGGAAATATGGCCACGCCGATGCTGGCCGTGGTTAACCATTCCTCCGCATGCAGATGAAAAACGGGCTTCAATGCGGCATGGATGCGCTCGCAAAAATCATTTATCGCCGCTGAGTTTGCCATTCCAGGCAGCAGTACATAGAACTCATCGCCGCCCCGGCAAGACACCAGTTCTACCGGTGCAATGAGCTGGTCGGGTGCGCCCAAGCGCAAACAACGGACCAACCGTTGGCCTACCGCGCGCAGCAATTCGTTGCCTGCCTCTTGCCCGAGATGGTCGTTAACGCGCTGGAAGTGGTCTAAATCGATGGACAGCACGCTAATGCCGCTGCCCTCGAGCACCGCCGATTGGATGAGGTCGTCTAACCGTTGCTCGATGAGGTTACGGTTGGCCAAGCCGGTGATTTGGTCGTAGTGGGCTAATCGGTAGATGGTGTGCTCGGCGTGGCGTTGTTGGGTGATGTCTTGCATCGTCCCCACCAACTGCCCGCCGTTGGCAGTGGACACACTATTGCTGTGCTGGAGGATGGTCCGCACTTCGGCGTTCTCCAGCACAATTCGATATTCCACCGGGGCTGCCTCGGAGGCGGCGTTCTCGACCTGCAGGGCGGCCTTCACCCGCGCGTGATCCTCAGGGTGGACATGGGCGAGTAGGTCGTTGACATGGGCAATCGGTGGCGCTTCAGACAGGCCCAATATGCTCTGTATCTGCGCGCTCCAAATGCTAAAGCCACCTTGCTCGTCGAGCACGAAGTGGCCAAGCCGGGCTAGCCGTTGTGCGTTGTTGAGCCGCGCCTCGCTGTGGCGTAATTCTTCGGCCACCCGTTTGGCGCGCAACATGTAGTGCAAGCGAAATTCGAGCAGCCCAAAATTAATAGGTTTGGTGATGAAGTCGGTGGCGCCCACCTGATAGGCATGTTGGATGGATTCGACGTCCTCCAAGCCCGTCATCATCAGCACCGGAATGTGCTCGCCTCCAGGTAACAGCCGCAAGCGGCTGCAAGCCGTAAAGCCATTCATCACCGGCATCATGACATCTAGCAAAATGACATCCGGGCGCAGTGCTTGGACCAGCCGTAGCACGTCTTCCCCGTTTTCTCCTTCTACGACTTCAAAGCCCCGATGTGAAAGTGCCTCGCTTGCCAGAAAGCGCACGGTGGGGTCGTCGTCGATGACCAATACTAAAGGGGAATTTACGTTGTTCATTGACCGGTATTTAGCGAGATGACTGGTGTTGTTCCAGCGGCAGCGCAGCGCAAAACTTGCACGCGGATCCACCCGCTGGGGCAGCTGTGGTCACGACTGTGTTGCCGCCGTAATGGTGTGGTGAAAATGCGCCAACGCGCCTTCGTTGCGCCCAAACACAATATGGGATTGCGCCCCGGCCGTGAAGCCACGTTGAATGCCTTCGCCGACCGGAAAATCTTCGTTCTCGACCACCCGCAGCACGAGGTCGAGATTGCGCTGCCAGTGTGCTTGGGCTTTCTCGGTGAGGACCGCGGTGGGGGTATACAGAGTGAGTTGCAGCAGCGCGCGTGCGGGGTCTTCAGCATCCGGGAAAATCTGCCACAGCTCTACCTGCTCGCCCTGCCACACCAATACCACGTTGGGAAAGAGTACATAAATCACTACCACATGCGACAGCACTTGCCAGTCCTCGCGGGGTTGGTCGCGGAGTTGGGCGATGGCACGGCGGGGTGTGGCCAAGCGAAAATGCGGACCGTAGGTATCAAAGGTCGCGAGGTTGTGATGGAAGATCGCGCAAATGGAATCTTTGTGTAGTACACAAAAATGGTAGGACTCCAAAAAGGTGTCCAGCGCCAGCTTCCAATTGAGCGCGCGCCGCAGGGTGCGGGTGCTAAAGGGTTGAAAGTGGGCTAACCCATAACCGGCGAGCTCGTGTTCCAAAGCCTCCAGGTGCTCGCTAAATACCAGCGGTTGCCCGGGGGTGGGGTGCACCCACAACAGGCCGTGACGCTCGGCGGCGGCGAGTGGCGTTAGGGCGTGGTCGGCACGCTGACATTCGGCGAAAGCGGCTTCTTCTGGCCGACCAACGAGGTGGCCATCCAACCCGTAGCGCCAAGCGTGATAGGGGCAAACAAAGCCACGCGACTCACCTGATCCTTCGGCGACCCGGGCGCCACGATGACGGCACACGTTTAAAAACGCCCGAAATTCGCCATTTTCCTGCCGAGTCAGCAACAGCGGCAGACCAGCAGCATCGTGCGTGGCGTAATGCCCAGGCGCAGGCAGATCCCCGCTTAAGCCCACACACAGCGGTTGGTGACGAAACAACGCGGTGTGTTCTCGCGCCGCTTGTGCCCGGTCGGTGTACTCAACAACTGGCTGCGAATACACCGCATCGCTGAGCTGTAATGTTTGTCTGTCGATGTAATCGAGCAGCCGATCGGCGAGCGCGAGTTGTTCAGCTTTTTGCATGAGAAGGTCCTCTGAGTGCCATCAGTCTGTGCTTGTGGGCCTCAGGCTGACAAGCTTTCTGCGGGTATTGTGGGCAGGCTCAACGCGACCCGATTATCGTGAAACGCCGCACCACCAATCGGTGCGCCCGGATCAGCACCCGTGAGTGCATTGATACCGATACCGCCTGCAAAGGCGGCGTTGGGCCAGATACTCTCGACAATCAAAACGCCTTCCTGCAGTCCCTCGAACAACGCCGCATGGAGCAGCACCGTACCCCGTGGATTACTCAGTTGCACCAACGAGCCGGTGTGAATGCCGAGCCGCGCGGCGTCGCTGGGATGCACCATCACCGTTGGGCGCCCCTCACGGCGTTGCGAGGTGGGCGCTTCGGTAAAGCTAGAGTTCAGAAAATTTCTGGCCGGCGCAGTGACCAAGCGGAAGGGATGATCCGCCGTTGCTTCTTCGATTACTGGCCAGTAGTCGGGGAGCGGCGGGGGTGCCACGTCTGGGCCGAAGCGGTTGGGCCCCAGCGCGGTCCAGTCTGGGTCGAAATGGAATTTTTTATCTGCGTGTCCAAAACCGTCCAGAAAGTGCGCGGTTTCAAATGCGGGCTGGGCATCAATCCAGCGCGCGGCTTCTAGGGCCGCGAGTTCGCCCCAGCCAGAATGCTGCAAGGTCCAGTCGATGATTTCGCGCGCGCTGAGCGAAAAGCCGCGATGTTCGGCGCCGAGTCGTTGCGCTAAGGCACAAATAAGCTCGTGGTTGCTCCGGCATTCACCCGGCGGTTCGATGATTTTCCCGCCAAACTGGATGTGCTGTTGTCCGCCTGCCTGATAGAGATCGTCGTGTTCCACAAACATGGTCGCTGGCAAAACGATGTCGGCCATGGCGGCGGTCTCGGTCATGAATTGCTCATGCACGCAGGTAAAGAGATCTGTGCGGGCAAAACCACGGTGGACTAAGTTTAGATCGGGTGCGACCGCCATCGGGTTGGTGTTCTGGATTAACAGGGCGGTTACCGGAGGGCCGTCGCCGAGGTCACGCGGGTCGCCGGTGAGCACTGGGCCGATGCGCGATTGGTCCAGCAGCCGCACGGAGGAGTCGAGGACATCGAGGCCATCGATTAACGTGCGGTTCCAGTGATAAATAGCCCCATTGTTGTGGAATGCACCCCCACCCAGATGTTCCCAAGCGCCGGTTATCGCCGGGATACAGGCGGCGGCGTGCATGCTGACCGCACCATTACGTTGGCGGGCAAAGCCATAGCCCAGCCGGAAAAAGCTGCGGGGATGGGTGCCGACCAAACGGGCGAATAGCGTGATGTCCGCTACGCTGACCCCGCAGATGGCGCTCGCCCACGCGGGTGTGCGACTGGCGAGATGGGTTTCTAGTGCCGCCGCACCGCGGGTGTAACGAGCGAGGTAATCGCGGTTGGCTAGGCCTTCTGCAAACAAGAGGTGCATCACACCACAAGCGAGCGCGGCGTCGGTGCCGGGTTTCACGCACAGAAATACATCGGCTTGTTCGGCGGTCGCGTTACGGTAGGTGTCGATGACCACAATTTTAGCGCCACGCTCGCGGCGGGCGCGTAAGGCGTGAGTCATGACGTTCACTTGGGTGCTGGCGGCGTTGGTACCCCAGATCACCACGACATCGCTGTCGGCCATTTCGCGCGGATCGCTGCCCATCATGCGACCGGCCCCAGCCAAATAGCCGGTCATCGCCAGCGTCGTGCAAATGGTGGAGTGCTGACCCGAGTAACGTTTGGCGTGGCGTAAACGATTGATGCCATCGCGCATCACCAGCCCCATGGTGCCGGCATAGAAGTAGGGCCACACGGTCTGCGACCCATAGCGTTGTTCGGCTGCCAGCAAACGCGTGGCGACTTCGTCTAAGGCTTCATCCCAACTGATGCGAGCAAATTGGCCGCTGCCGCGCGGGCCGGTGCGCTTGAGCGGGTACAACAGGCGGTCGGGGTGGTGAACTCGTTCGGCATAACGCGCCACCTTGCTGCAAATGACGCCTGCGGTGTAAGTGTTATCTGGGGCGCCTCGGACCCGGCCAATATGCTGGTTATCCAAGCGCTCGATGAGCAATGAACAAGTGGATGGGCAATCGTGTGGGCAGGCGCTGTGATGAAAATTAGCCGGGATATTCATGGATACGCTCCAGCAAAGGTGTGGCGTAGTTTAGCAACATGCTGATGCCCTCGCGTATAGTGTGCCCGCGGTTCTCCGTCACTTTAGACGCCGCCTGCGGCGCGGGGCCCGAGGCACACGCGCCGGGTTTCCGGTGATCAATTTGGCAATCATTCGCGTGTGACGGGTGCGCCACAGCGGTGGTTGCGCACCGCGTTTAGTCGAGATCTGAGGTCGAGACATGCATTTCGTTATTCTGGGTGGTGGCGCGTTGGGTAGTATCTTGGCCGCGCATCTTCAGCAGGCCCAACACACCGTGACGCTGGTCGCCCGTGGCGCGCGCGCCATCGCGTTGGGGACTCAGGGCATTCAGTTAAATGGTCTGTGCGAATTGGTGGTGCCGTGCTGCCCACAGACCGACCCCAGTCGCATCACCACGGCAGATGTTTTCATCAATACCGTTAAAACCTACGACACCGCTGCCGCACTCGCGCCTTTTGCGCATCTGGCGCCCACCGTGGCGTTTTCGGTGCAGAACGGGGTGATGAAAGAAGCGGCTTTGGCGCAGGTCTTTGGCGCAGATTGCGTGGCCGGCGCCATGGCAGATTTCAGTGGTGAGTTGTGCGATGACGGCACGGTCACTTTCACCCGCAATGTTTGCCTGCATCTGGGTGCGCTAACGGCGGCGCAGGTGCCGCGCGTAGCGGCGGTGGTCAGTGCGTTGCAGGCGGCCGGCATTAACTGCCAAGCGTCCCCCGCGATTACCGAGGTGGTGTGGTCGAAGTACGTGGGTTGGGTCGCGCTGATGCTGATGGCAGTGCTGACCCGTCAGCGCACCGAGGTATTCTTGCGCGACCCCGACAGCGCGCGCGTGGTGGCACGTATCACCCGCGAAATGGGTACCTTGGCGGCGGCGCAAGGCATTGCGCTTCGCGACCAATCTCCGGTGCCAGCCAGCAGTCTCATGGCGGGCACTGAAGACGCCGCGGTGGCGGTGGTGCAGCAACTGGGCGAGACCTTTGCGGCCACCGCGCCTCAGCACCGGATGTCCAGTCTGCAAGATGTGGAACGCGGGCGGCCATTGGAAGTTGAAGAAACGGCTGGCTATGCCTTGGCGCTGGCGCGGCGGTCTAACCTCAACCTACCCACTCTAGAATTGTGCTACCAACTGGCGGCAACGGTGCATCGTGCCCATCTGGCCCGCGCGTGAGCGAGCGATGGCATCGAAGTTGAGCGAGGTTTGGGCATGATTTGGCTGCAAGCGGCGGCGGTCTTTCTGCTGATTGTGTTAAACGGCGTGTTGTCGATGTCGGAGCTGGCGGTGGTTTCCTCGAGTAAACCCCGTCTCAAGCTGTTGGCCGATCGTGGCTCTCGTGGCGCGCGGGTGGCGCTGGGGCTAATCGACGACCCCGGCAGTTTTTTATCCACGGTCCAAATCGGCATCACCCTCATTGGGGTGCTCACGGGGGCCGTGGGGGGGGCCACCTTGGCTGAAGGCGTGGGCGCCATGCTCAACCACTACGCGTGGATTGCGCCGCGGGGCGAGGCTGTGGCGATGGCCTTGGTGGTGGTGATCATCACGCTGCTGTCTATCGTCATCGGCGAGTTGGTGCCAAAACAGCTGGCGTTGCGTGATCCCGAGCGGATCGCTGTGATTGTGGCCCCCCCTTTGCGCTGGCTGCTGAAAATTGCGCGGCCCGCCGTACAAATGCTGGGTGTCGCCTCGCGTTTCATACTGAAGCTGGCCGGCTCCGTGGGAAATAATTCGCCCTCTATTACCGAAGAAGAAGTTCGGGCCGCGATCGACGAAGGCGCTCGCGCTGGCGTGCTCAAGCAGATCGAAAGAGAAATGTTGAGTGGTGTGATGCGCCTCGCGGATCGCCGCGTGGAACTCATCATGACTGAACTCGACGCTTTGACCGTCGTGGACTTGGCCCTGCCGAGCGCCGCCGTCTGGCGCGCGGTGGCGGCCAGCCAACACACGCGGCTCATTGCGGTGCACGGCGACCCGCACCACGTGGTAGGCCTGTTGCAAACCCGCGATCTTTTAGGCTTACGTCTGCGTGATGAGTCCGATGACATCGCCGCTATTTTATTTCACCCGCCACGGGTAGGGCTGGATCTCCCGGCTACGGAGGCCTTGGAGCGATTGCGCAATACCACGGCGCATATGCTGTTTGTCGTGGATCAGTTCGACCGCGTCGCCGGCATCGTGACGGTCGCCGATATTCTAAAAGCCATCATTGGTGACCTGGGCGAAGCAAACGCCGCGACTCCCACGATGTTTGCCCGGGATGCCACCTCGTGGCTGATTGACGGCGGGATGCTCATCGACGTCGTCTCCGATCGGCTGGGCTTGGTGTCGCTGCCGACCGAGCGCAACTTCGATAGCTTGGCGGGTTTTTTGCTGTGGCGGCTGGAGCGGCTACCCGAAGAAGGTGAACGCGTACGCTTGGACGGGTATGAGTTTGAGGTCGTCGATATGGATGGTCCACGCATCGACAAAGTGCTGGTCACGCGGCTGCCAGAAACGATCGGCATGGATGACGATCTGGCCGGTGGCTAACGCCTAACGACCCCAGTTGCCGTCAATCGGGGCCCGCCATTTTTGGCGGACACAGGATTAACACTCGCGACCAGACCCCCCGACCTGCGGAGGTTGGGCAAGATTGGCACTGACGGCCCGGGTATTTTTGAGTAGCGCGCGCCGGCAACTAACCCGTGGTGACGGGTGCCCCCGAACGCGCGAAAAACAGCCAACCAGCATCGCTCACGCAGGCTAAGTAGACCTACGTGAGCGAGCAATCCTTAGCGACCGCGCTGGCTGTTGCCCTCGGCTCTGCGTTGGTTATCGCCGTAAGTGTTGCCGTTCGAGTTACCGTTGGCGGAGCTGTGGCTGTTACCGGGGTTGTAGCTGTTACCAGCGTTGTCACTGCGGCCGCCGCCGTTGCCAGGGCTGTAGCTGTTACCGGGGTTTTCACTGCGACTACCACTGTTACCGGGGTTTTCACTGCGGCTACCGCTGTTACCGGGGTTTTCACTGCGACTACCGCTGTTACCGGGGTTGTCACTGCGACTACCACTGTAACCGGGGCGGCTCTCACTGCGGCTGCCGCCGTTACCGGGACTGCTAGCGCTGCGACTGCCGCCGTTACCGGGACTGCTAGCGCTGCGACTGCCGCTGTTACTGGGGCGGCTGTCGCTGCGGCCGCCGCCGTTACCGGGGCTGCTCTCACTGCGGCCGCCACTGTAACCGGGGCGACTCTCGCTGCGGCCGCCGGTAGAACGGCGCTGGCCGGTGGCCTGGCGCGGCGCGTCGCTAGACTGCCGTGCTTGCGGTGGCCGCTGACCACGACCCTGCTCGATGGGTTGTGCGCGGGCGTTGGGATCGGGCTCGAAGCCGGCTTCGATGTCGCGGGTGAAGCGCTGCCGAGTTAGGCGTTCGATGTTTTCCAGCAGGCGAAATTCATCCACACAAACCAGCGACACCGCGCCGCCGCTAGCGCCCGCACGGGCGGTGCGGCCGATTCGGTGGACGTAGTCTTCGGCCACCATGGGCAGCTCAAAGTTGACCACAATCGGCAGTTCGTTGATGTCGATGCCACGGGCCGCGATATCGGTGGCCACGAGCGCGCGCAGACGTCCGGTTTTGAATTCCGCTAGGGCGCGCGTGCGAGCTGTTTGGCTTTTATTGCCATGGATCGCCATCGCTGAAATGCCTTGCCCGTCCAACTGTTCGGCCAGTCGATTGGCCAAATGTTTGGTGCGGGTAAAGACCAGCGCTTGTTGCCACTGCCGGGATTCAAATAAATGCGCGAGCAAATCTTTTTTGTGCCCTCGGTCGGTAATGATGACCTGTTGGGCAATGCGATCGGCGGTCGTGCCAAGGCGAGCAATTTCGATGCGCTTTGGATCGCGCATGAGGGAGCTGGCGAGTTCGCGAATTTCTTCCGGGAAAGTCGCCGAGAAAAGTAGATTCTGACGGGTCTTGGGCAGTACCGAGAGAATGCGCCGAATGTCGCGGATGAAACCCATGTCGAGCATGCGGTCGGCTTCATCTAATACGAGGATTTCAACGCCCGATAAATCTACCGTGCGCTGCTGCAGGTGGTCCAGCAGACGGCCAGGGGTGGCGACCAAAATGTCGATACCACGCCGCAAGCCATCGATTTGCGGATTGATACCCACGCCGCCAAACATCACCAAGGAGTGAAGTTTGCTGTAGCGGCCGTAGTGACGGACGCTTTCTTCTACTTGGGCGGCCAGTTCGCGGGTTGGCGTCAGCACCAACGCACGGGGAATACGGCGCGTTGCGGTGCTGCCCCCCGCGCTGAGGCGGGCCAGTAGCGGCAACACGAATGCGGCGGTTTTACCCGTGCCGGTTTGGGCACCAGCCAAGACGTCGTGCCCTGCGAGGATGAGCGGGATGGCTTGGCTTTGAACGGGGGTAGGAACGGTATAGCCGCGCTCGTGCACGGCCCGTACGAGGTCCTCGGCAAGACCGAGGGCTGCAAAATCTGTCATGAAACTCCACACAGAAAAACGTGATAAGCCTGTCGCCAGAGCGTTAGAGCCCGTGACGCCAGTCGAAAGGGGCAGGCAGATCGAATGAATGCAATGAAAGGCCGAAAATGGCCGCGGCCGGAAAGACTGGAAGCACAGGCCGCGTCGGGACTCTAACAGAGCCTTCGCGCGGCGTCTGAATTATTTTTGCAGCGCAGCGAAACTTGTTTTGAAGTTCGCTGCGCTGCGCAGCTGACCGCTCTATAAGGCGTGTTTGAGAAAGTCTACCTGCGCGGCCAACAATTGCCGGCCTTCCGGAATGATCTTCGACATCAGCATAAAGCCGTGAAACACCCCTAGATAGCGTTTTGCGGAGACCGCGACGCCGGCTTCGATAAGTTTGCGCGCGTACGCTTCGCCTTCGTCACGTAGCGGATCGAACTGTGCCGTGGCGATGAAGGCCGCCGGTAGGTTTGCGTGGCTGGCGGCAAACAGCGGCGAGACCAGTGGGTTTTTCGCGTCGACCGTCGCGCCATCTAAATAGTGGCCATAGAACCACTGCATTTCAGCTACGCCCAGTAACGGGGCCGTGGCATTTTCCTGGATGGAAGCCGAAGACAGCGTGGCATCTACCGCCGGGTAGGTCAGCACTTGGCACTGGATGGGGATGCCGGCATCACGGGCGAGGAGGGTGACGGCGGCTGCCAAATTGGCGCCGGCGCTGTCGCCCACTACGCCGAGGTGGTCGATGTCAACGTTTAAGTCTGTGGCATTGGCGCGCACCCATTGCAGTGCTGCGTAGCAATCTTCCACGGGAATCGGTGCTTTGAATTCCGGCGCTTTACGATATTCCACCGCTAAAACCGCAACCCCCGCAGCGTTGGCGAGTTGCCGACAATAACCCTCGTGCGTGGTCAGGCCCATCAGCACCCAACCCCCGCCGTGATAGTGCACGAGCACCGGTAACCGGCCAGGTTTTGGCGAATACAAACGCGCGCGAATGCTGCCGCCCGACACCGGAATAGACAGCTCGCGCACGCTAGCCACGGCTTCTTGATCTTCCGGCTTGGTGGCAAACACGGCATCGAAATAGGCCCGACCTTCCGCCGGTGGAAACGAAGTCAGCGGTTGTATACCGTTTTTCTGTAGTACCTCGAGGACGGCGAGCGATTCAGCGGTCAAGGGCATGAGAGCGTCTCCTAGTAAAAGTTGTTCACCGCCGCAAGGGGGTGCGGTGGTCGCGGGAATGTGTCCAAGTCTAGCGGTCTGGCCAGCTCGGCGCGATGGCCGGCATCACGCAATTTTATGTGCGTTTGCAACATCTTAAAACACGCGAAGTTGCCGCACAGCTGGTGTTACGCTGAGCTTATCAGTGCCCGGCGCTAGCCGGCGTGGGGCGTGCTGACAAGGCATCCAAGACCGGCGTGACGCCGGCAATATCCGCGAAAAAATGAAGGGGAGGTTCTATGGTTCTGTCACGCGAAGACCTGCTCGAAGCCTACCGGCGTATGAAGACCATCCGCGAATTTGAAGAGCGCGTCCACGTTGAGTTCGCCAAGGGCGGTATTCCGGGCTTTGTGCACTTGTATGCCGGCGAAGAGGCATCCGCCGCTGGGGTGTGCATGCACCTCACCGATGAGGACAAAATCGCGAGCACGCATCGTGGCCATGGCCACTGCATCGCGAAGGGGGTTGAAGTCAACGGCATGATGGCCGAGATTTTTGGCAAACGTACCGGCACCTGCCGTGGTAAGGGTGGCTCGATGCATATCGCCGATCTCGACACCGGCATGCTGGGGGCAAACGGTATTGTGGGCGGCGGCCCGCCGCTGGTCTGTGGCGCCGCGCTAGCCGCCAAATTTCAAGGCAAAGGTGCGGTAGCCGTCGCGTTTTTTGGTGACGGCGCGTCCAACCAAGGCACTACTTTTGAAAGCTTGAATCTCGCCTCGGTGTGGAAATTGCCAGCTATTTTTGTCGCCGAAAACAACGGCTATGCCGAAGCGACGGGGGCCAAATTTTCGGTCGCTTGCGAAGACATTTCCACCCGTGCGGCAGGCTTTGGCATGCCGGGCGTGACCGTTGATGGCCACGATTTTTTTGCCGTGCACGAGGCCATGCGCGTGGCCGTTGAACGCGCGCGCAGCGGTGGTGGACCTTCGCTAGTGGAAGTAAAACTTGATCGCTTCTACGGGCACTTTGAAGGCGATAATCAAAATTATCGTGCGCCCGATGAAGTCAAAAACGTGCGCGAGAAAAAAGACTGCCTAAAGCGCTTTATCACGCGGGTTACCCGCGATCACAATATTTCGCCCGACGAACTCCTCGC
>CAIPNE010000350.1 GCA_903866355.1 uncultured Gammaproteobacteria bacterium | reverse complement strand
CGCTGCCCTCCGCCGGCACCGACAACCCGGCGAGGATCCGTAAGAGGCTGGTTTTGCCCACCCCATTAGCACCCTCAATTTGCCAGATCTGCCCGCTGCTGGCGTCGAAATCCAGCCCCTGGAACACCAGATAATCGCCACGAATACACGCTAGCGCGTGTGCAGAGAGGCGCGCGGGCGGCAAATTGGGGGTTGTCAAAACAGGCGGGATCTGGCGCAGTCGGGGGTGGTTTTAACGCGTTCTAGCCGAGTAGGGGCTGGCGTTTCCCCAACAGCCCGCCTCCCGGCAGCCCGCCACCGCCCGGCAATTTTGTTGACGGCACGACGATGCGTGAACTTTCGTCGCGAGCCATGTCGCGCGCGCGTTCGCTTAGCCGTTCGATGGCCTGTCGGACGCCTTCGGGGAAGGCCGCTAAAGCCTGCTGGAGGCTGTTGGCCTCCAGCGGAAACTGCACCGGGAGCGGGCCCATCTGGGTCATTAGGGTGGTATCCCCGATGTACAGGCAGGCACGCTCCGGGTCGCGGGTGCCCTCGGGTGTTACCGGGGTGAGCACGCGCACGGAGGCGGCCTGCATGTCGGTATAGGACTCCTCACGATACAGATTATCCAAATCGACAGACATCGACTCGGGGGATAGCGGCGAACGATCGGCCATGGTTGTGCTCCGGCAAAAAGTGAGCGTAATACTAAGCAGTGACGTCCGGACTGTCACCGAAAAATAAATGCCAGCTGCGCGCTGAGGCGATCAAGGCTACGGGACAGGGCCGGTATTGAGCATTTCGTTGCCTAAACGCCCGTGTAGAATGGTGCCACTTCAGCGAGGAGAGGCGGGCTATGCGAATTTTGGTTACGGGAGCCGCGGGTTTCATTGGTGCGCGCCTCAGTGAGCGCTTGTTGGCCCGCGGCGATGAGGTCATTGGGGTCGATAACCTCAACGACTATTACGACCCTAATCTCAAGCAAGCCCGTTTGGCGCGTTTGACGCCGTTGCCGGGGTTTCAATTTGAGCAGCAGGACATCGCCGATCGTCCCGCGCTGGAAGCGGTGTTCAAAACCTATCGACCCAGCCGGGTGGTGAACTTGGCGGCGCAGGCGGGCGTGCGCTACTCCCTAGAAAATCCGCGCGCCTATATCGAGGCCAACATCGTGGGTTTCATGAATGTATTAGAGGGCTGTCGTCATTACGGGGTCGAGCACTTGGTGTACGCCTCCAGCAGTTCCGTTTACGGCGCCAATACCAGCATGCCGTTTTCGGTGCATGACAATGTGGACCATCCGCTGTCGCTGTATGCCGCCACCAACAAAGCCAATGAGCTCATGGCGCATACCTACAGCGCGCTCTATCAGTTACCCACCACCGGGCTGCGGTTTTTCACGGTCTATGGTCCGTGGGGTCGGCCCGACATGTCGTTATTTTTGTTTACCCGCAAAATTTTGGCGGGCGAACCTATCGACGTATTCAACCACGGCAATCATCGACGCGACTTCACCTACGTGGACGACATCGTCGAGGGCATCGTGCGCACGCTCGACCAGATCGCGACGCCCAATCCCGATTGGGCGGGCGACCAGCCGGACCCCAGCACCTCGCGGGCTCCTTATCGGCTCTACAATATTGGTAACAATTCCCCAGTAGAACTCATGACCTTCATCGCCACACTTGAACAGTGTTTAGGGCGGGAGGCGAAAAAGAATTTTCTGCCGCTACAGCCTGGAGACGTGCCCGATACTTACGCCGATGTCACCGCTTTGGTCGCGGACGTTGGCTATCGCCCGGGGACGCCGCTCGCCGTGGGCATCGCTAATTTTGTCGCTTGGTATAAGGATTTTTACGCCATCTCATGAAGACTCATCAACGAAAAATATCGGTCGTGGGGCTGGGCTATGTGGGCCTGCCGGTTGCGGTGGCGTTTGGTCGTCATGACCGCTGCATCGGTTTTGACATCAACCTGCAGCGCATTGCGGAACTTGTACGCGGCGAAGACAGCACGCTAGAAATCACGCCAGCAGAGCTCAGCGCGACGCAGATTACTTTTACGGCGGACGCGAACTTACTCAAGCAAGCGGATTTTCACATCGTGGCTGTGCCCACCCCCATCGACTCGGCCAAGCGTCCGGATATGACGCCCGTGTTGCGCGCCTCCGAGACCGTCGGCCGTATTCTCAAGGCGGGCGATATCGTGGTGTACGAATCTACCGTCTACCCCGGCGCCACCGAGGAAGACTGCGTGCCAGTGCTGGAAAAACATTCTGGGCTGCGCTGCGGGGTGGATTTTTTTGTGGGCTATTCGCCGGAGCGAATTAACCCGGGCGATAAAGAACACACGTTTACCAAAATCACCAAAGTGGTATCCGGTCAGACGCCTGAGGTGTTGGAAATTGTTGCCCGCGTGTATGAGAGCGTGGTCACGGCGGGCGTACATCGCGCCGCCAGTATCAAAGTGGCGGAAGCCGCTAAGGTCATCGAGAACACCCAACGCGATCTCAACATCGCCCTGATGAACGAACTGGCGCTTATCTTTCAGCGGCTCGGCATTGACACTCGGGATGTATTGGCCGCGGCTGGCACCAAATGGAATTTTCTTAAATTTGACCCGGGCTTGGTCGGTGGTCATTGCATCGGGGTTGACCCCTATTACCTCACCCATCGCGCGCAGATTGCGGGTTATATCCCGGAGGTCATTCTCGCCGGCCGCAGTATCAACGACAACATGGGGCGCTATGTTGCCCAGCAAACCATCAAGCGGATGATTCAATCGGCCATGCCGATTCACGGTTCCACCGTCACAGTGCTGGGTTTCACTTTCAAAGAAGACGTTCCCGACCTGCGCAATACGCGGGTTATCGACATTATCGAAGAACTGCGTGATTACGGCGTTAACGTGCAGATTCACGATCCCAGCGCCTACCCAGCAGAAGCACACGAGGAATATGGCATTGAACTGCTGCCGCTCGACGCCTTGCAACCCGCGCAGGCGGTGATCTTGGCGGTGCCGCACCGGCAGTATCTCGCCGCTGGTTGGGCGGGGGTTACGCGTTGTCTGTTGCAGGGGCAGGGCGTGGTGACGGATGTCAAAGGTAAACTTGATCGCACGGCTTGCCCCGCCGGCGTACTCCTCTGGAGGCTCTAGACGATGAACGTTGTGATGATAGGAACTGGCTATGTGGGGCTCGTCTCCGGCACCTGTTTTGCCGAATTTGGCGCCCAGGTGACTTGTGTCGATGTGGATGAGCGCAAGGTCGAGCGTCTGCGCAACGGTGAAATTCCCATCTACGAACCGGGGTTGGAAAGCTTGGTCGCCAAGCACGTGCGCGAAGGACGATTGACCTTCACGACGCAGTTGGGCGAGGTGGCGGGAGCGGCTGATCTCATCTTCATCGCGGTGGGCACGCCCAGTCGCCGTGGGGATGGATTTGCCGACCTCTCTTACGTGTACGAAGCGGCCCGCCAACTCGCCGGTCATTTGCGCGATTACACGGTGATCGTCGATAAATCCACGGTGCCCGTTGGGACTGCGCGTAACGTCGCTAGGCTCATTCGGGAAACTAACCCCGAGGCCGATTTCGACATGGCCTCCAACCCTGAATTTCTGCGCGAAGGGGCAGCGCTGTCAGACTTTATGCGCCCGGATCGGGTGGTCATTGGGGTTGAGAGCCCGCGCGCCGAGAAGCGTCTGCGGGAACTCTATCGACCCCTTAATTTGATCGAGGCGCCCATCTTGGTGACGGATCTGGAGAGCGCGGAGCTCATCAAATACGCGGCGAATGCTTTTCTGGCCACCAAAATTAGTTTCATCAACGAAATCTCTACGCTGTGCGAAGCCGTGGGTGCGGATGTCCATTCGGTGGCCAAAGGCATGGGCATGGATAAGCGCATCGGTTCAAAATTTTTGCACGCGGGTCCCGGCTACGGTGGTTCGTGTTTTCCGAAGGACACCCAAGCCTTGGTGCGGATAGCACAAGAACACGGGGTCTCCAGCCGCATCGTGGAATCGGTCATCGAAGTGAACGCCGCGCAGAAGGCGCGCATGATCAAGAAAATTCGTGACGCCTTAGGCGGCAGTGAGACCGGTAAAACTATCGGGGTGTTAGGTCTGACTTTCAAGCCTGAAACCGACGACATGCGCGATGCGCCGGCGTTGTCGATCCTCCCGCCGCTCTTGGAGAAGGG
>CAIPNE010000349.1 GCA_903866355.1 uncultured Gammaproteobacteria bacterium | reverse complement strand
GGGTCGATTTCATGCTCGATGCGGCAGGACAGCCCCAGCTCATTGAACTCAATACGGTACCCGGCATGACCGATCATTCGCTGGTGCCGATGGCAGCGGCGGCTTTTGGCTGGTCATTTGAGCAGTTGGTACTGCGGATTCTCGCCTCGAGTTTTGAGCGTGCGGCATGATCCTCGGCGAGCGCCCACGACCGCAGGCCGCAATGCGCGAGCCAGCGCGGCCGATCCGTTGGGGTCGCTGGCTATTCGCCGCCGCCGCGCTCGCGCTGCTGATCGGCGGGCACCGGCTGTTTGTGTGGTTCGATGCGCCCAATGCTTTTCCCATCCAGCGAGTAACGGTGGACGGCGATTTCCGTTATCTCACCGCCCAGCATATCGAAGTCCTCGTGGTGGGCGCGGTGCGCGGCGGATTTTTTCAGGTGGATGTCGAGCAAATTCGCCGCCAGATCCTGCGCGAAGCATGGGTCCGCGACGCCACTGTGCAACGCGTTTGGCCGATCGCGTTGCACGTCAGCATTCGGGAGCAGCAACCCCTCGCGCGCTGGGGCGAAGCTTCCTTGTTGAGCGAAGCGGGAGACATCTACACGCCAGATCCCAAAACAGTCCCCAACGGCTTGGTGCAGTTGAGCGGGCCCGCGGGCACGCAGGCCGAGGTGCTGGCCGTTTGGCAGCGCGCCCAGGTTGCGCTCAAAAGCCTCGGACTCTCCGCAACGGCGGTGCGCCTGTCGGACCGTGGCGCTTGGCAAATAGAACTGGCCAACGGCCCGGTGCTGCTGTTAGGCCGGCATGTCATCGACGCACGCTTGGCGTCCTTTGTGCGCGCTTATCCGTGGGCGATCAAAAACAACTGGGCCAGAATCGCGACCATCGATCTTCGTTATACCAATGGTTTTTCGCTCCGAGAGCAGGGTGGCTTGAGCGCAGCTGGCGCCGCCACGACACCGTAATGACCCACAACCACGCAGGCTGATATACCCGATGCTTAGAAAGCAAGACAAGAATTTAATCGTGGGCCTCGATATTGGCACCTCGAAAGTCGTCGCGCTCGTCGGTGAGGTCCATCCAGACGGCACGGTGGAGGTCATCGGCATGGGGTCGCACCCTTCGCGCGGCTTAAAGAAGGGCGTGGTCGTCAACATTGAGTCCACGGTGCAGTCAATTCAGCGCGCGGTGGAAGAAGCCGAGTCGATGGTGGGCTGCCAAATCCAATCGGTCTCGGCGGGCATCGCCGGCGGCCATGTGCGCAGCCTTAACTCGCATGGCATTGTGGCCATTAAGGACAGTGAAGTGACCGCGGGTGATAAAGAGCGCGTGCTCGATGCCGCGCGGGCGGTGGCGATCCCTGCGGATCAAAAAATTCTGCATGTGCTAGCGCAGGAATACATCATCGATGGACAGGAAGGCATTCGCGAGCCCATCGGGATGTCGGGCGTGCGCCTCGAAGCGCGCGTCCATATCGTGACCGGTGCGGAAAGTGCTACGCAGAACATTATCAAATGCGTCAATCGCTGCGGATTGAAAGCCGACGAAGTGATCTTGCAACAGCTGGCTTCGTCCTTTGCAGTGCTGACAGAAGATGAAAAAGATCTTGGCGTGTGTCTGTGCGACATCGGCGGCGGGACCACGGATATCGCCGTTTTTGTAGGCGGTGCCATCCATCACTCGGCGGTCATTCCTATCGCCGGGGACCAAGTCACGAACGACATCGCCGTGGCACTGCGAACCCCAACACATCACGCTGAGGATCTCAAAATTAAATACGCCTGCGCGTTGCGGCAGCTCGCCAACGCCAACGAAACCATCGAGGTGCCCAGCGTGGGGCAGCGGCCACCCCGGCGACTTGAACGCCAAACGCTCGCGGAAGTGGTGGAACCACGCTACGAGGAACTTTTCAGCCTAGTGCTAGCGGAACTCAAACGCAGCGGTTTCGAAAACATGGTGGCCGCGGGTGTCGTGCTGACTGGGGGCGGCGCCAAAATGGAAGGGGCGATTGAGTTGGCAGAGGAAGTATTCAACATGCCGGTGCGGCTGGGGATCCCGCAGCACGTCACCGGCTTGCTCGATGTGGTGCGTAATCCAGTTTACGCAACGGGCGTCGGTTTGCTGCTGGTGGGCAGCCAGAACGCGCGTGGAGCGGGTCCACGCAGGAGTCGTACGGAATCTCCAGGCAACGTATGGGAGCGGATGAGGGCTTGGTTTCAGACCAACTTCTAACGTTGAACCTGATGAGCAACCGGGCCGGTGGGTCCGGTCGCGAATACAAAGAAATAAACGCTGGTTATCAACTTAAGCGGTCGCCGCCCACCTTTTAAATCAAAGTGGGCAGAGCCGCAGCAGAGGGCAGAAAATGATTGAACTAATGCATGCTTATAGCGAAACGGCGGTCATCAAGGTGATCGGTGTGGGTGGGGGTGGCGGCAATGCTGTGCAGTACATGCTCGGCGCGCAGATCGAAGGGGTGAACTTCGTGTGCGCCAATACGGATGCACAAGCGCTCAAAAGTTCGAGCTGCGAAACGGTGCTGCAATTGGGCGGCGACATTACCAAGGGGTTGGGTGCGGGTGCGAATCCCGAGATTGGTCGACAAGCCGCACTTGAAGACCGCGACCGCATCAGCGACGTGTTGCAAGGGTCGGATATGGTGTTCATCACCGCTGGCATGGGCGGTGGCACCGGCACCGGTGCCGCACCGGTGGTGGCACAAATAGCCAAGGAAATGGGCATCCTGACGGTCGCAGTCGTCACCCGCCCCTTCAAGTTTGAAGGCAGCAAGCGCGCGGCCGCCGCAGACCATGGCATTCGCGAGCTCAGTCAGTACGTTGATTCGCTCATTACCATCCCCAACCAAAAACTCTCTAGCGTGCTAGGGCGTGACATCACCGTGCTCGATGCTTTTAAGGCGGCCAACGATGTTTTGCTCGGTGCCGTGCAGGGCATCGCGGAACTCATCACGCGGCCGGGTCTTATCAACGTCGATTTTGCCGACGTGCGCACAGTCATGCAGGAAATGGGGACAGCGATGATGGGTACCGGCACGGGTCGGGGCCCTTCGCGCGCGAAGGATGCCGCGCTCGCGGCCATTGCGAGCCCGCTGCTGGAAGATATCGACCTCCAAGGGGCCAAGGGCATTTTGGTCAACGTGACGGCGGGTCTGGATCTCACCATGGGCGAATTTGAGGAAGTAGGGGACATTGTTAAAGCGTTTGCCTCCGAAAACGCCACCTTCGTGGTCGGCATGGTGACCGACCCCGCGGTGGAAGGTGAGGTGCGGGTCACCGTGGTGGCGACCGGCATTGGTGGGCTGGATTCTCGCGCTAAGGGCGACCCTGAACCCGAACGAGGAAAAATCCGCGAGGCCACGCCCTTGGCGGTGCCGGTGAGCGTTGCGGCCCCTGTGGTGAACACTCTGGAAGAAGCTCCACCGAATTGGAACAAGTTCGACATTCCCACTAACACTCGCAAGCCCCGTGAACAGCAGGAGCGTGCTGGCAATCAGACGCCGAGCTATCTGGATATCCCGGCATTTCTACGGCGGCAGGCTGACTGACCGTCGGCGGTACACGGACGGGCAGGAATCGACCCAGGTGAGTGGGGGGCTGGACACGGCGTGCCAAATCAGGGCACTAGGCCCCGCGCGCCACATTCAGGTGTCACGGTTTCTTCCTGTGGTAACATCCGGCAACGATAGGCCGGGCGTGGGATAACGGGAAGCTAATGTTGAACCAACGAACACTGAAGAACGTCATCCGCGCGACTGGCGTGGGATTACATACGGGTAAGAAGGTGCTGGTGACGCTGCGTCCTGCAGCGGCCGATAAAGGCATTATTTTTCGGCGCGTAGACCTCGACCCGGTCGTGGAAATTCCGGCCCGAGCCGAAAACGTCGGCGATACCAGCCTCTCCACTAGCCTGATTCGCGACGGCGTCCGCATCTCTACGGTGGAACACTTGCTGTCGGCTTTTGCCGGGCTGGGTATCGACAACGCTTACGTTGATTTAAGCGCCGCCGAAGTGCCGATCATGGATGGCAGTGCCGGTCCTTTCGTGTTTTTGTTGCAATCGGCGGGCTTCCAAGAACAGAACGCACCGAAGCGTTTCATTCGCATTAAAAAAGCCATTTCAGTAGAGGACGGCGACAAATGGGCGCGTTTTGAACCCTTCTCTGGCTTCAAAGTTTCGTTTGCCATCGAGTTTGACCATCCGTTTTTTCAGCAGAGCAGCAAACACGCGGAAATCGATTTCTCCACGACCTCCTTCGTAAAAGAAGTGAGTCGCGCCCGCACTTTTGGCTTCATGCGAGAAGTGGAGTGGCTACGGGGCCGCAATTTGGCGCTCGGTGGCAGCTTAGATAACGCGGTGGTGGTTGATGACTATCGAGTCCTCAACGAGGACGGGTTGCGGTACGAAGACGAATTCGTAAAGCACAAAATTC
>CAIPNE010000348.1 GCA_903866355.1 uncultured Gammaproteobacteria bacterium | reverse complement strand
CTTTATGGCCGCGGCCGCCGGTTTTACCCAGACCCGAGCCGATGCCCCGACCTACTCGCTTACGCGGCTGTTTGGCGCCCGGCGCCGGCTTGATATCGTTTAAGCGCATTTCAGGCCTCTTTCACTTCGATCAGGTAATGGACTTTGTTCATCATGCCGCGGTTTTCCGGCGTGTCGTCCACATGGACCGACTGGTTTAGGCGACGAAGCCCAAGGCCCCATACGCAGGCTTGGTGCTGCTTGAGCCTTCCGGCCAGACTCTTGATCAACTTGACCTGGACTTTTCCAATGGCAGTCATTTCCATCAGCCTCGAATTTCTTCGACCGATTTGCCGCGTTTAGACGCGACGTAATCGGGCGACGACATGTCTCGCAGCCCACGTAGGGTGGCCCGCACGACGTTAATCGGATTGGTGGAACCGATGCACTTCGCCAGCACGTTGTGAACGCCCAGCACCTCGAACACCGCTCGCATGGGGCCGCCGGCAATGATCCCCGTACCCGCCGAGGCAGGTTGCATATAGACCTTCGCAGCGCCGTGTTCACCCGTAACCGGGTACTGCAGCGTGTCGCCGCGCAGGGCGATGGTCGTCATGTTACGGCGTGCATTCTCCAGAGCTTTCTGGATTGCCGCAGGAACTTCCCGCGCCTTTCCTCGCCCCATGCCCACCCGGCCAGCGCCGTCGCCGACCACGGTTAGCGCAGCAAATCCGAAGATTCGACCACCCTTCACCACCTTAGCTACGCGGTTAACCGTAACCAACTTTTCTTGAAAGCCTTCTGGGCTTTCACCCATGCCGTCACTAGCGCTCATAAATTCACCAAACTGCGGAGTTAGAACTTGAGCCCGTGTTCGCGCGCAGCATCAGCCAGCGCCTTCACACGACCGTGATATCTGAAGCCCGCGCGATCAAACGCGACCTTCTCAACACCAGCGGCGACTGCTCGTTGCGCCACGAGTCTGCCTACCGCAGCTGCAGCCAGCACGTTACCGCCCGTAGGCAAGCTTTCGCGCAGCTCTTTTTCCACCGTGGAGGCCGAGGCCAAAACGGTGCCGCCATCGGCGGTCAGCACTTGAGCGTAAATATGTTGGGGTGTTCGATGCACACTTAAACGCGTAGCACCCAGTTCCCGTATGTGGCGGCGAGTCTCTTTGGCTCGCCGCTGGCGTGATTCCTTTTTGTTCATGGCTTCCCGCTCAGGTCTTCTTCGCCTCTTTACGCAGGATCTTCTCACCTGCGTACTTCACACCCTTGCCCTTATAGGGTTCGGGGCGGCGGTAGGCGCGGATGTTGGCCGCGACCTGCCCGACTTGCTGTTTGTCGATACCGCGCACCCAGATTTCGGTCTGAGTAGGGGTTTCAACTGTAATTCCTTCTGGAACCGCGAACTCAATCGGGTGCGAATACCCAAGCGTGAGGTTTAGCGTCGTTCCTTTGGCTTGAGCCCGGTAGCCCACGCCGACGATTTCGAGTTTTTGGTTGTAGCCCTGGTCCACACCAACCACCATGTTGTT
>CAIPNE010000347.1 GCA_903866355.1 uncultured Gammaproteobacteria bacterium | reverse complement strand
GATGTTGTAGGTGGTGGTCACATGGAAATAGAAATTAGGGATCGCGTGACCTAACAAAAATTGCAGGCCCTTGTAATGGGTTTCTTTGTCGCCACGCTTGGTCACGATGTCCTTGTCTTCCGTGCCATCAATTTGTGCTGGCGTCACACTCTCCAGAAAGGCGATGGTTTTGGCGATCCGCGCCTTTAAGTCCGCCAAGGTTTGCTCGTTGTCTTCATCAACTGGGGCCTCGACGCCGGCCAAACGCGACACCACCCGCTTCGCCGCGTCGCAAGCGATCAGCACTTGCATGGTCATCGGCAACATATCCGGAAACAAGCGATAGCTCGTGAGGACGGTGGCGTCGATTTTTTTGGCATCCACATGTGCTTGCGCCTTATTCAAGATGCCGGTCAGATTGTTAAGCACATTGATGAAGCGTGGAACGCTCGCTTGATACATTGAAATCGTCATGTGGGATCCTTTTTGCATTACTAGCAGTAGACTAAGTTTGATTGTTAACGATTAGATAATTTTGGTGCCGCGACGCAGGCCACAGCCAAAGTCCTAGCGCGACGGCCTCAGCGGTTGCGGTTATTGGCCGCATGACGCCGCCGTTGGTAGCACGGCTTATTCGCAGCGCTTTGACGAGATTCACACGAAGTCGGCTCTGCGTGCACTGTGAACACCCGTAGCTCGCCAGTTTAGTCACGCGCGCCAATAGCCCCCAAGCCTAACGGGGATGGGTGGCCTGCGTAAATGCTAGATCGCGCGTTAGCCAACGCGGTGAGGAACGCTTACGCGCTGCTGGTTCTAGACCTCAAGGGGTCTTGCAGGGTGGTGGGCGTCGTGTCCAGTGTGACGGGCGGATCCGCAGTCCCGGTTAGCCCGGGACCGCGAGCCATTGCTTATCAGGCAGCAGCGGGTTTCATGATTGCTTTGATTTCCATGAACTCTTCCATGCCGAGTTCACCCCATTCGCGGCCGTTACCAGATTGCTTGTAGCCGCCAAACGGTGCCTTGAAATCAAGGCCCGCGCCGTTGACGTGGACGTTGCCGGCACGCAGACGGCTGACCACGTTTTCCAGACGAACCGGATCGGTGCCAGAGACATAGCCGGACAGCCCGTAGACCGTGTCGTTGGCAATCGCGATGGCTTCTTCGTCGTCGCGGTAAGGCAGAATGGCCAGCACCGGGCCAAACACTTCTTCACGGGCGATGGTCATCTGGTTGTTGACGTTGGCGAAGACGGTCGGTTGGACGTAATAGCCAGCGGTCAGGCCGGCGGGCAGGCCCGGGCCGCCGCACACCAGTTCCGCGCCTTCCTTAATGCCGGCGTTGATCAGGTGCTGGATCTTGTCGAACTGCACCTTGCTGACCACCGGGCCCATGGAAGTGGTGTCTGCGCTGGGATCGCCCACCACCACCGTCGCGGCGGCGGCTTTGGCAATCGCCACGGCTTCGGCGTGGCGTGAGGCCGGCACCAGCATGCGGGTCGGCGCGTTGCAGGACTGGCCAGAGTTCTGATAGACATGCATCACACCGCGCGTTACCGCGGCCTCAAAATCAGCGTCGTCCAGAATGATGTTGGCCGATTTCCCGCCCAGTTCCTGAGCGACACGCTTGACGGTGTCGGCGGCGGACTTGGCCACCTGAATGCCGGCACGGGTCGATCCGGTGAAGGACATCATGTCGATATCGGGGTGGCTGGAGAGTGCATTGCCCACCACTGGGCCGTCACCGTTAACCAGATTGAACACGCCCTTCGGCACGCCGGCCGCGTGCAGGATTTCAGCGAACAGTGCTGCGTTGAGCGGCGCGACTTCCGATGGCTTCAATACCATGGTGCAGCCAGCGGCGAGCGCCGGGATCACCTTGCAGGCGATCTGGTTGATCGGCCAGTTCCACGGGGTAATCAAGCCGCACACGCCGATCGGTTCGCGCCGCAGGACGACGTTGCCCCGGTCTTCCGTGAATTCGTAGCGCTTGAGGATCTCGATCGTAGTGGCGATATGCGCCGGTCCCATCGCTGCCTGCGCTGCCTTGGACAGCGACATAGGCGCGCCCATTTCGGCAGAAATAGTTTCT
>CAIPNE010000346.1 GCA_903866355.1 uncultured Gammaproteobacteria bacterium | reverse complement strand
GGTCGATCAGCTTTCTCCAAACCTGCCAGTCAGCTAAATCCAGATTCTACGAACTGAAATGCTCCGATGCGGCCATTGGCGATTTCACCCTCCCGGCCACTATGCACAGTTTGAAACTATGTGCAGTTGCCTCGGGATTCGCAGCGCTGGCCGCTGAGTAAGCTGGCGCTGGTGCACATAGTTATAGCGTCTTGAGGAATCGCATGAGTAGGTCAGGCGCCTTGAAACGACGGATCGTCGTGTCAGGAGCCTCCAACCTCGCGAGTGCTTTCTCCTTCATCGCCAGATCGGCCTCGACATAACGGTGTGTTGTAGTGGTGCTTTCGTGCCCCAGCCACAGCGCGATCACATTGAACGGAACCCCTGATTGCAACAGATGCATGGCTGTCGTATGCCGAATTATGTGCGGCGAAATCCGCTTCTTCACGATGCTCGGCGCTTGATTGGTGGCGCGCGCGACAGCAAGCTCAAGGCGCTGAACAACATTTGATCGCGACATCGCATGTCCTTCGCGGTTCGGCAGCAAGGGTTCCTCACCACGTAACGCCGGGTTTAGTCGAAGCCAGGCACGAACCTCTGTGACCGTGGTATGCCAGAGAGGAACCGATCGCTGTTTGCGCCCCTTACCGTGCAGATGCACGCATGCGCCACCGTCAAGGACGACGTCCGTAACACGTACGCCAATGATCTCGGAGACCCGGGCGCCGGTGTTGTAGAGCATGGCCAAGAGCAGATGGTCGCGCTGAGAGGTCCAGGTTTCCCCGGGTTGCCCCAAGACTGCGAGCATCTCCTCGCGCGTGAGGAAGCCGAGCATGGGACGCTCGAACCGCTTCATCGGAACTGCAAGCGCTCGCTCGACCAGGTGCAGCGAAGCCACGTCACGTCGGCCGGCGAATTTCAGAAACGCCCGTAGAGCCGTCAGTCGAAGATTCCGGCTACGCACGGCGTTATGTCGCTCGCGTTCCAGATGATCCAGAAACGCCAGGATGAGATCCGGCTGAATGTCATTGAGTTTCAGGCTCGTCGCCGCCCTCTTCAAACGCTGACTGGAGAAGTCCAGGAACAGCATGAGCGCATCGCGATAGCAGGCCACCGTACGCGGACTGACTGCGCGTTGTGTGACCAGATACTCGGTGAAGAACTGCTGAACCAGAGAGGCAAACGATGGCGGCCTCGGTGCAATGGCTTTACGCATCGGGCACCTCCCCCTGATGCATGTAGGACTCGAATCGTCCTGCGGCGAGCGCCATCAACTCCGGCACTGCCGAGAGATACCAGTAGGTGTTGGTTACATGCGCATGGCCGACGTACGTCGATAACGACAGCATCGCCTGATCGATGTCCACTCCTTGCGCCATCCACAGCAAGATACGGCGCACGACGAAGGTGTGCCTCAAATCGTGGATGCGAGGAGCGTGATGCGCTCCCCGGTTGCGCCAAGCCAATTGCTCACGCAAGTTGGCGAATACGCGATGCACCTGATGACTATCCATGGGTAGTCCGAGTCGTTGGCCCCGAGTAGCAATAAAGAGCGGAGCCTCGCCCTGTTCAAAGTTTCCCACCAGATTGCGCATCCAAAGATAGCGGCGCAATGCGACCACAGTGCTGGGGTGTAGTGGTACTTGCCGCGACTTGCCGAACTTTGCTTGGTGGATAGTGAGCATGCTGTACTTGAGGTTGATGTCTTCGTTATGCAGTGCCAGGACTTCGGAGATTCGCATTCCGGTACTGGCAATCAGACCAAACAGCGTTTCATACACGACGCACCGCAATCCCTGCGCAGGCCCAAGACGCCGGGCGGCAGCCAGCAGATCGACGATCTCCTGCTCGCTATAGATATGCGGCGCCAGTCGTTCCGGCAGCGGTCCGAAGATGGCGTCGTCAGGCACCTCAGTGCGCGGTTCAAATTGCTGTAGCCAACGCAGAAAGGTACGCAGCAGCTTCAGTCGGCGCGCCCAAGTAAGTGGATCTGCGCTTCCGTGACTGTCGTGCCGTGCCCAGTCGGTCATGACATCTACGGTCAGTGGCCCACGATAGCGGACCGCCAGAACATGTTTCGCGAAGCTACGTAGGGCGTATGCCTGAGTGTGGTCAGAGAAACCCAGGCGGTGACGCTCGACCAAATAGCCCTCAACACGCCGGTGCAGTGAGACCGTACTCATGACGTGCTCCCTGGCCATGGGAGTGCAACCTCAATGAGCTTTCGACTGTCGAGTTTGGCGTAGATCATGGTGGTGTTCAGAGAACGGTGGCGTAGGACGTCTGCCACCTCCTTGAGGGAAGATCCTCCGGCCAGGAGTCGATTGGCCATCGTATGGCGCAGCAGGTGAGAGCGCGTATAGGGAAGTCCTGCGCGCGCGAAGGCTTGGCGGATCGTTTTGCGAACAAGATCGGGGCCAACGGGTACATCGCGTGGTGCCACATGGCGCACGAAGACGGCGCGGTTGCTGGTCTTGGGCCGTTCGTGCTGCAGGTAGGCTGCGATGGCTTTACCAGTGGCCACAGGCAGTGGCAGCACGTCCTCGCGGCGCCCCTTGGTATGTCGCAGCGTGATCGTTCCGGCGCGCCAGTCGATATCATCGAGGCCGATTCGCGCAACCTCGCCGCTACGTAGTCCAAGATCGAGCGCACAGTGCACAATGGCGTCAGCGCGCCGCATTGAGCGACCGGACTGACCAAGCGCGCCGATTAACTGCTCGACTTCCTCGGCCGTCAGGGTCTTGGGTAACGAGGATAGCTGCCAGTTGGCGGGAAACGAAAGCACGCCGATCAGTCCATGCACTTCATTGCCAAGCGACGTGCGGTAGCGGAAGTACCCGTGCAATGCCGACACCACCGTGCCGGCCGCTGCTGGCTTGCTGTAAAGCTTGG
>CAIPNE010000345.1 GCA_903866355.1 uncultured Gammaproteobacteria bacterium | reverse complement strand
TTATGTGAACCGGTCGATGATTGGGTGGTCCAGCAGCTAACGGAATTCGACGGCCGGCCACTGCGCTCGGTCATGCAGGGCAAACTGGAACTGCCGGGCGATGAGGAAACCGCGACCCCAGATGCCCCGGTCGAGGACTCGGCGCTGATCGTCAAGCTCAAGCAGGCGCTCGAAGGCAAAGTCAGCGCGGTCCGGCCCTCGACGCGTTTAACCGATTCCCCCGCTTGTCTGGTGGGTGATGACTACGACATGAGTGTGAACTTACAGCGCATTCTGCGGGCGGCCGGACAGGAAGTGCCGCCGGCACGGCGCATTCTGGAAGTGAACGAGCGGCACCCGCTGCTCATCCGGCTGGCGACTGAAGATGGCGAGCAACGCTTTGGTGATCTGGCGCAACTGCTTTTTGATCAGGCCGTGCTGGTGGAAGGGGGCAGACTGGAGGACCCAGCGGCATTCGTGCGTCGGCTCAATACTTTCCTCACCGAGGTGGTGGTCTGAGGCGCCGGTAAACTTGCTCACTCAGCGAGGTTTTTGCGCATGCCACCACGGATAGCTACCGCGCGGCGTTTGGTCTTGAACGCCGAGCGGCGCTTTCTGCGCGCACGCCTGACTTACGGCCACGGCACGGATAACGCGCGTGACGAAGCCGTATTTTTGGTTTTTCACGCCTTGGGCTTGAGTTTTAATACGGCCGATGCCGAACTCGACCAGCTGCTGGAACCCGCCCAAATGGCAGCGGTCGAGGTTTTGATCAAGGCACGCATTGCGCAGCAGCGGCCGGCTGCCTATTTGACCGGTCGCATGTGGTTTTGTGGCCACGAATTTCTCGTCGACGAGCGTGTGCTGGTGCCGCGCTCGCCTATCGGCGAACTCATCAACACGCGCTTCGCGCCGTGGTTGGACATTGGGCAGGTCCGGCGCGTGCTGGATATCGCCACCGGCAGTGGCTGTATTGCCATCGCGACGGCGCTGGCTTTCCCGTGGGTCCAGGTCGACGCCACCGATATTTCACCGGCGGCACTAGAAGTGGCGCGTGAGAACGCTGCGCGATTGGGAGTCGCTGACCGCGTGCATTTTCATTTGGCGGATATTTATCCGACACCCCGGGAACCCTACGATCTCATCCTAGCCAATCCGCCCTATGTACCGCAGGCCGAGTTCGACGCCTTGCCGGCGGAATATCGACACGAGCCGGCGCTCGGCCTAGTAGCGGGTGCGGATGGCTTATTGGTCTTGCGTCGTTTATTGGGGACGTTACGCGACTACTTAGCCCCCGAGGGCTGGTTGGTGATGGATACCGGCGCTACTTCGGATGCACTGGCCGAGGCTTTTCCCGATTTCCCGTTCACTTGGGTGGCACTGGCCCACGGCGGCGACGGTATTTCGGTGCTGGCGGCGCGCGATCTTCCGCGTGTGCGGGGCGACGGGACGTCGCGCCAGTTGCTAGAATAAACCCCATGTCTGGAAACACCTTTGGAACGCTTTTCACGGTCACTAGTGCTGGAGAAAGCCATGGCCCGAGTTATGTGGGCATCGTCGATGGCTGCCCACCGGGTATGCCACTGTGCGCGGCGGATCTTCAGCACGATTTGGATCGGCGCAAGCCTGGCCAGTCGCGCCACACCACCCAGCGCCGAGAAGCCGATGAAGTCCAGATAATATCGGGCGTTTTCGAGGGGGTCACGACCGGTACGCCCATCGGCCTGCTAATCGAAAACACCGATCAAAAATCGAAAGATTACGGCGACATCAAAGACAAATTCCGTCCTGGTCACGCCGACTATGCGTACCAGCAAAAATACGGTCTGCGTGACTATCGGGGTGGTGGACGCGCATCCGCGCGCGAGACCTGTGTGCGGGTGGCGGCGGCGGGGATCGCCAAAAAATACCTGTCGGCGCGCTATGGCATTTTGATTCGTGGCTGGCTCTCACAGTTAGGCCCCATCGCGTTGGCTTGCGAGGATCTGGACGCCGTTGATAACAACCCATTTTTTTGCGCGGAACCGGGGCGGGTACCCGAACTCGAGGCGTTCATGGATGCACTGCGTAAAAGCGGCGATTCGGTGGGCGCGCGCGTTAACGTGATGGCCAGCCAAGTGCCGCCTGGCTGGGGCGAGCCGGTGTTCGATCGCCTAGACGCGGATATCGCTAAGGCCATGATGGGGCTGAATGCCGTCAAGGGTGTTGAAATTGGTGATGGTTTCGCGGTCGTCACGCAACGAGGCACCCAGCACCGCGACGAAATGTCACCACAGGGTTTTGCCAGCAATCATGCTGGTGGCATTCTGGGCGGTATTTCGACGGGGCAAAATCTTTTGGTGAGCCTAGCGCTAAAGCCAACTTCTAGTATTCGCTTGAGCGGGGAAACCATCGATGCGAGCGGCATGGCAACCACCATCGCCACGCTTGGAAGGCACGATCCCTGCGTTGGCATTCGGGCTATTCCCATCGCGGAGGCCATGCTCGCGCTAGTCTTAATGGACCACGGATTGCGCCAACGTGCGCAAAATGGCGACGTCAGGTCGTCAACGCCGGACATTGCGCGCGGTTCCTGAATTGCATGCATCGCCGGTGGTGCCGACACCGCGCGCGGGTCACGGCGAGTAAATGGACGGCGTTCAAGACTCCCTCGCGCGCGACGCCCTTGCTGACATCCGCGCGCGCTTAGCGCGTGCGCTTGCCGACCGCCAACCGGTGTCGCTACGTGGTGGCGGCACCCATGATTTTCTGCGCCCACCAGCCGGGCCAGTGGTGCTGGCGCTGTCTTCCTACGCGGGGGTCATTGCCTACGCGCCCTCGGAACTGGTCATCGTTGCGCGTGCGGGTACTCCGCTGATCGAGATTGAAACCCTGTTGGCGCAACACGGCCAGTGTTTGGCATTCGAAGCCCCGCGCTGCAGTGCGCAATCCACGTTGGGTGGCGTCATCAGTACGGGGCTTTCGGGCCCGGCACGACCCTACACGGCGTCGGTACGCGACCATGTGCTGGGGGTGGGGCTGTTGAACTCGCAAGGTGAGCTACTCCAATTTGGTGGACGGGTCATGAAGAATGTCGCCGGCTACGATGTTTCGCGTCTGGTCACTGGGGCTTGGGGTGTTTTGGGGCCGATTATGGAAATCGCGGTGAGGGTCGTGCCGGCACCTGCGACGGAACGCTGCCTACGCTGGCCACTGTCGTTGGAAGCCGCGCGCGCGTGGATGCGCGAGGCCGGTGGCCGCTTTTCACCATTAACGGGTCTATGCCATGACGGCGAATACTTACACGTGCGTTTTTCGGGGTCGGCCGCCGCAGTTGCCGCCGCCGCCGAAGCACTGATGAACGTTGCGATCGAAGAAACCGGCGATTTTTGGCGCCAATTGCGTGACTGGGCGCTGCCGTTTTTCGCCGATGGACGGCCGCTTTGGCGTTTGGTGCTGCCGCCAAATGCACCAAATTTGGCCTTGAGCGGCAGTTGGCTATGGGATTGGGGCGGCGCCCAGCGCTGGCTAAAAACCACGGCCACCGCGGTGGAAATCACCGCGTGCGCGACGGCAGCTGGGGGCTATGCCAGCGCGTTCGATGCCAACTACAGCCTGCTCAATAGTGGCCTCACGGCCGTCCAGCGCGCGCTTCAGGCGAGGATCCGCCATAGCTTTGACCCTCACCAGATGTTCAATCCAGAACTCTCACCACAGGACGACTGACCATGCGCACGCGTCTGCCACCCGCTCTCTTAAGTGAGCCCGATGGCGCAGAGGCAGCCACCATCCTGCGCGCCTGTGTGCATTGCGGTTTCTGCAATGCAACCTGCCCAACCTACCAGCTGCTGGGCGATGAGCGGGACGGCCCTAGAGGACGCATTTACCTGATTAAATCGCTGTTGGAAGGTGCTGACACGGGGCCAGAAACCCAACGCCACATAGACCGTTGCCTGACCTGCCGCGCCTGCGAGACCACCTGCCCGTCGGGTGTGCGTTATGGTCGGCTACTCGATTTGGTCCGCCCGCGACTGGATGTTGCGGTGCCGCGCGGGCGACTCGCCAAACTTGAGCGCTGGCTGCTCCGACGGGGCGTACCGTCGCGTGCGTTTGGGTTGCTGTTAGGTCTGGGACAACGCTTGCGGCCGGTGCTCCCGGCCGTGATCGCTCGGCTCGTGCCCCGTCCCCGCGCCGCCGGTGACTGGCCATCGGCACGCCATGCGCGTCGCTGGGTGGCGTTGGATGGCTGTGTTCAGGCGCATGCTCGGCCTTCCATCAATGCCGCTGCGGCGCGCCTGCTCGATCGCTGCGGGCAGTCTCTGGTGCGAGTGCCGGGTCGTGGTTGTTGTGGGGCGCTCGCCTACCATTTGGGCGCGCACGAAGAAGCACGCGCGCATGCCCGGCGCAATATCGATGCGTGGTGGCCAGAGATTGAACGGGGTGCCGAAGGCATTTTCAGTAGCGCTACCGGCTGTACCACTTTTCTACAGGATTACGCAGAAATTCTGCGCGACGATCCGGCCTATGCCGAACGCGCCGCTAGCGTGGCGGCGCTGGTCCGCGACGCGACAGAAATTTTGCGGCCCGAGGATGTTGTTGCGATGGGTTTGAACGTGGACGCCCGCGTGGCGGTACAAGCGCCATGCTCGCTTCAGCATGGTTTGGGTGGGGCTGGCCGCATCGAGGCTCTGCTGCAGGCGGCGGGTGCGAAACTCTGCGCTGTGGCCGACTCGCATTTGTGTTGCGGTTCGGCTGGTGCCTATTCGGTGCTACAGCCAGTTATCAGTGGGGAACTGCGGGCGCGCAAGCTGACTGCACTCACTGCCGGTTTCCCGGCCGTGATCGCCACATCCAATATTGGCTGCATGTTGCATTTAGAGGGGGCGGCGAAACAACCAGTTCGCCACTGGTTGGAGATTTTGGACGCGGCGGCTGGGCAGGCGTTCTCACCTGCACCACCGCCGGCGTAGTCTTAGTAGCCTCAGTAGACTTTTAAGACGGACGGGTCGGCGACTTCCGCCCCAGTTGCTGGCTTAGCCGCCTGCGGTTGGGCTACTGACGGCTGGGCTGCCGGTACGTCGCCGTCATCTTCATCGATGTAGTCATCGATGCTCTCGCTTGGCGGGTTGCCGTCGTAAATTTTGAATTCCCGCATTTGGCGATAGGCCTCGCGCACGAAGGTGTAGGGATCTAGCGCAGCCTGGTCGCGGATGTTGGTGGCTTCCAGAAGGTTAGCCCGCACGTTGATAAGATTGAGAACCCCCAGCGGCACGGTGACGACCGCACTGATGTAGGTCAACGGGTTAAGTGCCATGGATGTCGCAATGTCTGGCAGATCACGAAAGGAGTTGGGTCCCATGAGTGGCAGCACCAAGTAGCGGCCCTCGCCAGCACCCCATTTGCCGAGCGTTTGCCCGAAGTCTTCTTCGTGCGCTGGCAGGCCAAGGCTAGTGGCGGGGTCAAAAATGCCACCCAAGCCAATGGAACTATTGACGATGAAACGGCCGGAATCGGAGGCGAAATTGGCGATCTTGCCCTGCAGCAGGTCGTTGGCTACAACGTTTAGATAGCCGACGTTATCAAACACGTTGGTGACGCTCGCCCGCACGGGTTTGGGGGTAACCGCAACGTAACCCTTAGCGACTGGGGTGAAAAATTTTCGATCGAGGGTATCGTTGAAATTGTAGAACTTGCGGTTCTGTTTTTCCCAAGGGTCGTTTGGACCTTTGGTGGTGTTGGTGGCGCAAGCACTCACCAAGGCGGCCAACACGAGGGTAAATAGTCCTCGAACAATGAGCTCTTTTGACATTTTCTGGTTCCGAACCATGGATAAACTTTCCGCTGCTAGGTGCTCGTTGATCATCGCGGCTACTTTCCGGACGCTGCGTATGATGCAACTTTGGCGTCGAGTTTTGCAATCAGTGTATCGATGCCTTGGGCCGAAATGACGGCGTCATATTCGGTACGTTTCAAGGCGAGATCGGACACCCCCTGCGCGATAACATTCACAATCCCCCACTGTTCTGCCGATTTGGTCACGACGTAATTCAGTGAAACGCGTTTGCCGTCGCTAGTGATGATAACGGCTTTGACGAGCGTCGCACCGCGTGCTTCTTCTTGGGCTACCGTCTCAAAACTCTCGCCTTCGTAGCTGGAAAAATTCTCGGCGTAGGTCGCCACGCTGAGTTGCTCAAAAGTAGCGATAAATTGTGCCCGTTTATCAGCAGCCAATGCTTTCCAGTGCGGTCCGGTCACGGCGCGCGCGATGGTGTTGAAGTTGAAACATTCCTTGATGACGGGGGTCAGACGCTCCACCCGGCCTTTATAGCCTAGCGTTGTGCCATCTTTCATCGTGTTCAACAGCGCTGCGTGGAGTTTTTCTACCACCGCGACTGCACCGTCGGTGGCCGCCGCCGCGCACGCCAGTGGGGCGGCCATGACCAATAGCAGGCAGGTCGTAATACGTAGCGATTTGAACATGGCTTTTTCCTCGCCTTAGCGATAACTAGCGTTGATAAGTTCGATTTTTCCAGCGGGAACGCTCGCCGCGAAAATAGCGCAGCGCCGAGGTCCAAGTCATCGCCAGATACAGTGTTGCTGCAATGGGTAGCGTTAACGCCCAGAGCTGCGGGCGGTCATAGTAACGCAGGACTGGCAGATAACTGCGCACCATTGCCGCCATAACCAGCACGCACAGGCCCCGCGTGGTGTTATCGGCGCTAGCCAAGCCGACCACTGGCACCACAAATACGACCACCAGCAACACGGTGCACAGCAACAGCAATAGGATCGAGTAGCGCAGTTCGGTGAAGGCCGTGCGTGCGACCATGTTCCAGATGCTCGCGAGCGTGGGGTAGGGGCGGGCGGCAAACACATCGCGCGAGAGTCCCAGCCACGTGCTGCCACCGGCGCTCTTCACATGCCGCGCTAGCGTGCAGTCGTCGATCAGCGCATCGCGTAGCGCGGCAAAGCCACCGAGTGCCAGGAGGGTGTCGCGGCGAATTAAAATGCAGCCACCGGCCGCCGCGGCCACGCGTGGCGACGCTGAGTTGGCCAAAGCGAACGGATAGAGCATTTTAAAGAAATATATGAACGGCGGGATGAGCAGTCGTTCCCACACCGTGGCCATCGAGAGGGCCGCCATGACGGAGACCAAGTCGCGCGATTCGCGCTGTAATTTCCCCAACAACGCATCGAGGATCCCGGGCGCCAGCGCGATATCTGCATCTAGCAGCAGGATATAAGGGGTGGTCGCGTGTTGCAGTCCTTGTTCGAGCGCCCAGAGTTTGCCTGACCAGCCCGGCGGTGGGCGCTGCCCGCTGATAACTTGTAAAGAATCGAGACCCAAGCCTCTGGCGATGTCTCCCGTACCATCACTACTTTCGTCGTCGATGAGCACGATGCGCGCGAGGTGGCCTTGCGCGGCAAGTCGTTGGAGGGTGTCGGTAATACAGTGGGCTTCGTCGCGCGCTGGGATCAGTGCGGTGACGTCTTCCAGACCGCTGAGGGCGCCGGGTGCCGCCGCGGAAATTTGTTCGCTGACTGCCCAAGGCCGCCATGGCAGCAGCAAAATGGCCGTCCAAATGACTGCGGCGCCCACAGCCCAGTAGAACATCATGGGCAGGGGGCGCCGTGGGGTCCGCGGGAGAGCAGGCTGGGCAGGTCGGTCAAGCGACCTGTTTCGTTGTGTCTTTTTCGTTTTTCACCACGCTGAGTAGCCGTGCTGGAGCAGGTACGGCCTCGGGGTAGCGAAAAGGTACTTCCGGCGCCATTGGGCCTGTGGTTTTAGGCCCGAACAACGCCACGCGTGCCGCTTTTATCGGGTGGGAGAAGGTGTCTTCCACGGCCGTCATCTCGTAGCCGCAGTGCATCATGCAATTGGCGCATTTAGGATTCACGCCAGTGCCATAGCGCTCCCATTCAGTTTCTTCCATGAGCCCCTTGAAGGAGGTGGCGTAGCCTTCTCCAACGAGGAGATAGCACGGCTTCTGCCAACCGAAAACATTGCGGGTAACGGCGCCCCAAGGGGTGCAATGGTAGGTCTGGTTACCGGCCAAGAAGTCCATGTACAAGGGCGATTGGTTAAACCGCCAATTGCGGCCTTTGCCCAGTTTGAAAATATCGCGGAACAGTTGCTTGCTCGCCTCGCGTTTGAGGAACACATCCTGCCGCGGCGCGCGCTCATAGCTGTAGCCAGGGGACATGGTGACTGCTTCGACGTCCAAGGCCATCATCCGGTCCATGAACTGGCCGAGTTCCGGCGCGGTTTCACCTTGGAAGAGTGTGCAGTTGACGGTTACCCGAAAGCCGCGTGCGCGTGCCTTACGGATGACCTGTTCGCATTTTTCATACACACCTTCGCGACACACGGAGTTGTCGTGGCGGGTTTTGTTGCCATCGAGGTGGATTGAAAAAGTGAGGTAGGGCGATGGCGTGTATTGGTCCATTTTGCGGTCGAGCAATAGCGCATTGGTGCAGAGATACACGAATTTTTTGCGTTGCACATAGCCTTGGACGATCTGGGCCATTTCTTTGTGGATCAAGGGTTCGCCGCCGGCAATAGAGACTACCGGGGCATTACTCTCGTCCACTGCGCGCATGCAGTCCTCGTAGCTCAAGCGCTTATCGAGGATTTCGTCCGGATAGTCGATTTTGCCGCAACCCGAACAGGCGAGGTTGCAACGGAACAGCGGCTCTAGCATCAGGACCAGAGGATAACGTTTTATGCCGCGCAATTTGTTGCTGATAATGTAACGCGCGATACGATATTGCTGGATGAACGGGACACTCATGCGTAGGAAACCCTGTTGTCGGAGGAATAAACCATCTTTTTTCAACGGATTGAAGACGGCGGGATGGCCGCATGTTACGACATTGCGTGAGGCATCGGAAGCTCAAATCCTCGGCCTTAATGGCCTGAGCGGCTGACCTATGCACGCCTCCACAGGCTTGCATGCAATTCGTGCGCTATCCATAATCTCACGCCCGGCTCTGAGCAGCGGATCTTTATCGCGGAATCACACATGACCGAGCAAATACAGTATCCGCTACTCTCACGGATCAATTCGCCTTACGACCTGCGACAGCTTCCGGAATCCTCTTTAGAGCAGGTCGGCAGGGAACTGCGCGGCTGCCTGTTAGAGTCGGTCAGCCGCAGCGGTGGCCATTTCGCGGCCGGACTGGGTTCGATCGAACTCACCATCGCGCTGCACTATCTCTACAACACTCCAGAAGACCGCCTCGTGTGGGATGTGGGTCATCAGGCCTACCCGCATAAAATTCTCACGGGTCGCCGCGAGCGTTTGCCGACCATTCGTCAGTGGGAAGGGTTA
The DNA here is from genome assembly GCA_903866355.1 of uncultured Gammaproteobacteria bacterium. Classification (GTDB taxonomy): domain Bacteria; phylum Pseudomonadota; class Gammaproteobacteria. Next base: position 1,375 of record CAIPNE010000345.1, on the reverse strand, counting down.
GCGCCGTTTCCCAAACGGGATGAGTCGCCTTACGACGCCTTTGGGGTTGGCCATTCCAGTACCTCCATCAGCTCTGCCTTGGGCATGGCGATCGCTGCGCGTCACACCGGCAGCGGCCGGCGTGCGGTGGCGGTCATTGGTGATGGTGGTCTCACCGCTGGGTTGGCCTTCGAGGCGTTGAATCACGCGGGAGATATTGGCGCCGACTTACTGGTCATTCTCAACGACAACAATATGTCGATTTCGCCCAACGTCGGCGCTTTGGCTAATCGTTTCGCGCAACTTATTTCCGGCAAGCTCTACACCACGGTGCGTGAAAGCAGTAAAAAAGTGCTTTCACAGTTGCCGAGCGTTTGGGAGTTGGCGCGCCGCGCCGAGGAACACGTCAAGGGATTAGTCGTCCCGGGTACGCTGTTCGAAGAATTCGGTTTTAACTACATTGGCCCAATCGATGGCCACCACCTGCCAACTCTGCTCGCCACGCTGCGTAATATCCGCGAATTGAGCGGCCCACAGTTTCTGCACATCATCACCAAAAAGGGCAAGGGTTACGGGCCGGCGGAAGCCGATCCGGTGAAATACCACGGCGTTTCGCCGTTTGATCCCACGCTCGGTATCGTGCCTTCGGCTAAAGTGGCCAAGCCGACGTACAGCGACGTTTTTGGCGAGTGGATCTGCGACATGGCGGCTCACGATCCACGCTTGGTCGCCATCACGCCGGCGATGCGCGAAGGTTCGGGGTTGGTGCGTTTTGAACGCGAATATCCGACGCGATATTTCGATGTGGCGATCGCTGAACAACACGCCGTCACGGTTGCGGCGGGTATGGCCTGCGACGGCCTGAAGCCCGTGGTGGCCATTTATTCCACGTTTCTGCAGCGCGGTTACGACCAACTCATCCACGACGTTGTGACCCAGAAACTCCCGGTACTTTTTGCGATAGATCGGGCGGGTGTTGTGGGGGCGGATGGCCCGACCCATAACGGTAGCTTCGACGAAAGCTTCCTGCGCTGTTTACCCGACTTGGTGCTCATGGCGCCGGCGGATGAAAACGAATGTCGGCAGATGCTCTACACCGGCTTCACGCTCGATGGCCCTGCTGCTGTGCGCTATCCCCGTGGTCCAGGCTTGGGCGTGGAGGTGCAAAAAACCATGACCGCGCTGCCCATCGGCAAAGGCGAAGTCCGACGTCAGGGTACCGGTATCGCCTTGCTGGCGTTCGGCAGCATGGTGGGGTTGGCTCTGAGCGTGGGTGAGGCATTAAACGCCACGGTGGTGAACATGCGGTTCATCAAACCCCTGGACGAAGCCCTCGTGGTAGAACTCGCCCGTTCCCATGACTTACTCGTGACGATTGACGAAAACGCCGTGATGG
>CAIPNE010000344.1 GCA_903866355.1 uncultured Gammaproteobacteria bacterium | reverse complement strand
CGTGGCATTGCGACTGAGCAGCGCAAACAGCCGTTCCCGCCACAGCGCCATGCCCGGCATTAGGGTGGGCACAATGTTGTCGCGGCTGAGGAAGAAAGTGGTTTCCATCATTTCGAAGGCGTGGCCAAAGCTGGCACAGGCGCCCAGCGCCTCCGGAATATCCGGGTGTTCCATGAAACCAAAACGCACGATCAACCGGTAGAAGCCATTACCTAGATCGGTGTACTCGGTGCGTTGGCTAGGTTCGACGAACGGTGTTTCTGCCGTGACCACAGTCAGCAAAAATACCCGTTGATGCAACACCTGATTGTGCTTGAGGTTGTGCAACAAGGCGGAAGGCACACCCTCCGAATTACCGGTCATAAAGACCGCCGTGCCACGTACGCGGTGGATGTCGCTATCCAGCAACCCCAGAAAATCTGGCAGGCTGATGGACAGTGCGGCCTGTGCCGCGCTGACGAGCTGGCGGCCGCGCTTCCAGGTGGTCAGCACCGTAAAAGATATCAGCCCCACCAGTAGTGGGAACCAGCCACCCTGCGGAATTTTGAGGATGTTGGCGGCCAAGAAAGCGCCATCGAACAAAAAGAAGGTGCCGGCAACCACCAGCACGCTCGCCAGCCGCCAGCGCCACTGGTAATACATGAGTAGGGCAATGAGGATGGTGTCGATCATCATGGTGGCCGTGACGGCGATGCCGTACGCGGCGGCTAAATTGCTGGACGATCGGAAACCCACCACTAGCGCCACCACGCCGGCGCAGAGCGTCCAGTTGGTCAGCGGTACATAAATCTGACCCTCTTGACGGCCCGAGGTATGAATGACCGCCATGCGTGGCAGGTAGCCGAGTTGTACGGCCTGGCGGGCCACCGAAAATGCCCCCGAGATAACCGCCTGCGAAGCGATGATCGTCGCGGCGGTGGCCAGCAACACGAGTGGTGCTTGCGCCCAGTCGGGCGCCATCAGGAAAAACGGATTATGGGCGGTGGTGGGATCGGCGAGCAGCATCGCGCCTTGGCCCCAGTAGTTGAGTAGCAACGCGGGAAATACCAGCGAAAACCACGCCACGCGGATAGGGGCGGGACCAAAGTGTCCCATGACGGTGTAGAGGGCTTCGCCACCGGTAACCGCCAGCACCACGCTGCCCAGCGCCAGAAAACCTGCGCCAGGATGCAGGGCTATAAAATGGAACGCGTAGAGTGGATTGATGGCCCAGATAACCCCGGGATTGCTCACAATATGGCTGATGCCCAGCACTGCCAGCACCAGGAACCATAGGCACATGATCGGACCAAACCACAGGCCCACCGCGCCGGTACCACGCCGCTGCACCGCAAATAAGCCAACGAGGATACCCACTGTAATGGGCACGACAAAACGACCGGCGGCCGGCGCCACTACCCGCAATCCCTCCACGGCTGAGAGCACGGAGATGGCCGGCGTTATCATGCTGTCGCCATAAAACAAGGCCGCCGCAAAAATACCCAGCACGGAGACTATCCAGGTGAGTTTTGACCCTTGGGTGGCGCGGATCACGAGGGCCAGCAAGGCCAGACTACCGCCTTCACCACGGTTGTCGGCGCGCATCATGAGGCCCACATATTTAACCGACACCAACAGCGTGATGGCCCAGAACACCAGCGAGAGCACCCCGAGAACATTGGCCGGGGTCACGGGCAGTGGGTGATGGCCGGCGAAAGTTTCCTTGAGGGCGTACAGGGGGCTAGTGCCGATGTCGCCGTAGACCACTCCAATAGCACCGAGGACCAGTAGCCGTAGATTTTTGTCGTGTTCCAAAGGTCTCCGGGACGCCACGGCGTCGATGCTCGGCAGGGCGCATAGTGTGACACGAGTCACCCTCGCGTCGGCAACCAGATAGCCGCGCTAGGTTGACGATCCTTGCGGTGCGAAATGGTGGATAAGTGTCGCAACCTTCTCTGGCGCTGCCTGCAACCTCAGCGGATCCAGAACGGGTTTGGCGCCGCTGTCTGGGGTTGGGTCTAGGTACCTTAAATCCCTGTCCGACAACACCTGGTAGCCCATCGACCAACCGGGGAAACGGCGCGATGACATCGGTTCTTCCAACAGTTTCACGGGCGAGTGGTGGCGCGGGTCTTCGCAAATAAGGCGATAGACACACCGCACATCCGCAGTCTCGCCCTCCAGCAATTGGATAAAGATGCCGTCCCGAAAAAGCAGCAAGCCCGTAATGCCACGCTGCAGGTTACGGGTGCGCGAGGCCGCCAGCAGATGCTCGAGACCCCGCTGCGCCATGGCCAGTTGGTCGGTTGCGTGTGAGGAATAAATGAT
>CAIPNE010000343.1 GCA_903866355.1 uncultured Gammaproteobacteria bacterium | reverse complement strand
CGCCGTGCGTCATCAGTTGGTCGCCGCCGGCAAGTTAATGCGGATCAATGGACGTGGCGCTTTGCTGGCGGTCGAGGCACCGCCCCCGGAGGGCGAACTCGCGATCAACGTGCTGGGCCCCATTCCGCTGCCCGTGCGAATTGAGGCGACGGAAATCAAAACCCAGTGGTACGCCACGGTTCGCAGCACCGAACTGGCGAAGGTCGAAGCGCTGGCCCGAGACTTGAACCAGCAAGGTGGTCAGCACCTGTTTTCGACCTTGGCCACCAGTTTGGCGGTTAACAGCGTGTTGCTGGTGGGCGACCCCAGCCGGCTGCGTAATCCGTTGGTGCGGGTGCATTCCAGTTGTATGACGGGCGATGTATTTGGTTCTCAACGTTGCGAATGCGGGCCGCAATTTATGTCGGCGCTGCAGCGGATCAACGCAGACGAGGCGGGCGGGCTACTGGTGTATATGTCCGGGCACGAGGGGCGTGGCATTGGCCTGTGGGCTAAAGCGGCCACCTATCTGCTGCAAGATGCGGGCGAGAACACCTATGAGGCTAATCGCACGCTGGGTCTGCCGGATGATTCTCGGGATTTCTCGGACGCCGCCGCGCTGCTGCATTACTTTATCGGTAACGCGCCGTTTCGCTTGCTGACCAACAATCCCACGAAAGTTAGCGACCTCAATGATTTTGGTTTGACTCACATCACCCCAGTGCGGCACGTCACCGGGGTGAATGCGTGGAACCAGCGTTATCTGGCCGCCAAACGCGACTGGGGCCATGCGCTGTCAGCACAGGACCTCGAGAATGTGGGGCCTAAACAGCCCTAAACACCGCGCTACGCCGCGCGCCTACCCACCTTAAGATGGAGTCATTCGCTATGCGCCGTATTTTTTTCGTCAGCTTATCGTGGCTGTTGTGTAGCGCGTTCGCCAACGCGGTTGAATCCACCCCGGCCAAAGAGGATCACCACGCACGGGGCGTGGCGGCGCTAGAAATCATCACCGGTGGTGGTACCGCCAAGCTCGTCGAGGGGTTGCAGGATCTGGCACCCGAACTGAGCGATTGGGTCATCGACTTCGCCTATGGAGACGTCGTCTCGCGGCCACAACTGAACTTACGCACCCGCGAGCTGGCCACGGTTGCTGCGCTCACCGCCTTAGGCAATGCGCCACCGCAGTTGCGCGCGCATATCAAAGGCGCGCTCAATGCCGGCTGTACGCCGCGTGAGGTGCTGGAAGTGGTGCTGCAAATGAGCGTTTACGCGGGTTTCCCGGCGGCCTTGAATGGCGTTGCGGCCGTGCGGGAAGTGTTCACCGAACGCGGTATCAAGGTTTCGCACTGACGTTGATCGCGGGCCCGGCCGCGGCTCTTGCAACGTGGGTGACGCAGGCCGCGCATTGGCGCGGCGGGCACGCGCAGTGTTCCTGACTTTCTTGTTAAAGGCGCGCAGGGCGCGGCTCCGCGCGGCCCGCAGCACCGGGCGGGTCGGCATGCCGCTATCCTCGCCAGTGCCTGGGTTTTTGGCGCTAGTGCGATTCCCCAACAGCCGGCCGCGGCACGGCGCCGGCGTGACGTCTTGGGCAACTCGCTATTTCAAATCAGTTGGCTGGCCTGCAGTGCGCGGCGCCGCTTTCTTCGATCGAAATATTGGTAAACGAGTCGCATGCGCCAAGACCAAGCAGAGATTTCTGCCATACACAGTGCATTGGTCAGCGGCACCTGCGGGAACCGGTGCGTAAATTCTGCCGTATCAATGGGCTTGCCAATGACCGATGGGTGCGCAAAATCTTGCCGTCCGGGTGAGCGAATCTCATTGATTTGTCCGTGGGCGCGGATGCCGAGAATACTGCTGGGCCCGTGGCTCGGAAATTTTCTGATCATGCAGTTGGCGCCGTCGCGCGAGGCCCGTGACAGGCTTTCACTGACGCCAAAATAGTGGGTGTCTGGCGTCGCCACCACGCCCCGGATGAAATTGCCCCGCGACACGACCCGAGTCCTGCCGGCCAGACTGACACAACTGCCCGTCATCGAGCTCAACGTGTAGAAGGTGCCATTTTCCTGCCAGACGTTATGGGGGCTGTAACCGACATAAAGTCTTTCCACTAACGCGCGATCGGTTTCCCGATACTGATAAATAAGGCCGACGCGATTGATGCTGCCGCCGAGATAAATTGAGCCACCATGTTGGTAAATGGAATTGAGGTGGAAGGCCTTTAATTTTCCGGCGGTAGCGCCGGCGTTTTCCCCCAGGGGGTACCACTTTTCCCATTGCCCATCACGGTAAATGGCGATCAGGCAGTCGTAGGTGCAGACGGCCCACAAGGCACCATTGAAATAATACAGCTGGTGCAAATCTCGCAGCCGGAACGGCGCGTAGAGTTCGTCTATTTGTTTGAGATCGTAATCAAAAACTAAAATGACGCCGTCCTGATCGTCCATCTTATTTTTGCCGGTGGCGTAGGCGATCCGGCGGGCTGCAACGAATATTTTATCCTCGCTATAGGTGATGCCGTAATAAGTGCCTCGGCCGCTATCGATCAGCCAAGCATCCGGGGTGTGCTCGTTTATGCAGATAAAACCACGGTTAGTGGTTATGAGAAGTGGCGGTTGCATCATG
>CAIPNE010000342.1 GCA_903866355.1 uncultured Gammaproteobacteria bacterium | reverse complement strand
CGCGCTGGATATCGACGCTCTGGTGGTCGACATCGCCCACATCTCAGAGGCTCTGCGCGAGCAACAAATGGCGGGCGAACTGCTGGGAAAAAATATTGACTCAGCCGCGCGCGCCACAGCATCGCAAGGGGTTGCGATTCGGGAAGTGCAAAGCACTGCACATAGCCTTGATAGTCGAGCGACTCGCTTGGCACAGGCCGTTGCGAGCTTCCATACCTAACCTAATTGCAGGGCGTTTGGTTTTTTTAGGGCCGGCGGTGCCACGAGCGCAGCGCGTCTAAATGATCAACGATTGCGAGCACTCAGCGGCCGATCGAATACAGCACGTCCGCGCCGGTACGCGTACCGGCTTCTGCTTCTAGGTTCCAGTGTTTGGTTAGCGTGTAGCGTAGACGAAACGTATTGGCTTTCTCGATCAAACCCACGCCGTAGCCCACATACAGCCGGGGCGACAAAAACTTACCCACGCTCAACGCCACGTTGTGATCGGGGCTGCTGTCATCCACTTTAATTTCATCGATGCCGAAGCTGCGTGCCAAACGCTGCGACAACAGGCTGCCGCCAGCCACGCCTAAAGACGCGGCGGCGCGCACCAGGGCACTGGTATCGCTGGACGAGGCGCCGCTGAGTGGCTGGCCCGCCACGAGATAACTCAAGATGTCGCCGTCGGGCAAAGTAGGCGTGGAATACAGGCGCACGCTGGGTTGCTGCAGGCGGCCAGTGACGTGCAAGCCGGCGGTGACCTCACCGACCTCACGCTCAGCCCGAGCGTCCAGCGTGGGGTCGCTAGGAACTTGCCCAGTGAAAATAATGCGGCTGTTACGCAGCTTTAAAGTCTGCCCCCACTGCGCGTAGCGACCGTCTTCTATGCGGAGTTCTCCATTGGCGCGCGTGGCTTGACCGGGGGTGTCGACGAGGTGAATTTTGCCGGTCAAACGCCCCGTCAAGCCTGCCGCTTCCAGCGACACCTGCTCGCCTAGCCGCAACCAGACATCTGCGTTTAAGACGCCCGCCGACAGCTTTTCGACTGGCTCGCCGTCCACCACCACATCGCCAGAGCGCTGGGTGCGCGCCGCGGTTTTTTGGAACCGGAGATGGGCTTCGGGAATCGCCACATCACCCGTCATCTGAATTTTCCCGGGCTGGATTTTAAAGTCCAATTTGGCCGAGGCTTGCGCGCTGGCCACCGGCAGATCGACCACTGGGAAAGCCTCACTGGTGAGGCTGATCTGCGCGTGCGGCCCCTCGGCCATACCACCCAGCGTGCCGCGTAACGTGGCACTACCCTCACCCGCGTGCACCCGCCCTGCTAGCAGCAGCTCGCCATTGGGTGCCCCGGTCAGGACCAAATCCAAGTCTTTGAGGGCCACACCTAGCCGCGTTATTTGTGCTTCTGGCACCTCAAGGTGCCCGCTGCCGTCCCAGACAGGCGCGGCCGCCGTGCCGTGTAGCCGCAGATCGATATGGGCCTTGCCGGTGACTTGCGCGAGTTCCCCAGTGAGCGCAGCCCAAGGGGCTAAGTCGTTAGCTTGAGCGGTAAATCGCCCCCGCACCGGCAGGGTAGACCACTGGGCGAGGTCCCACGGTCCGTCGGGCAAACTCAGCACCAACTGCAGTGGCAAAGACGCGGGCTGCCTCACCCCTAGACGCGCATCCAGGGTTAGTGCGGCGCTCGTCGTGGCCAGCGATACCGCTAGGCCATCATGCGCGAGCGGCGGCATCTCCGGCGTAAAACCCGGCAATTCGCCGGCGGGCAAGCGCAACTGTCCGTCCAGCGAGGCGAGCACACTCCCCCTCCCCGTGGCCACCACGGCACCCGTGAGCGCGCCGTGCTGCCAGTCACCCACGATGGGCAGAGCCATCAGATTGAGTGCCGTCGCCTCTGCCCGCACCTGCCAGTGCTGCGGGTCGACTATGGCTTGCAGACACGCCTGTCCAGCGCCTACCCAACATTGCAGGCCCAACGTCAGGGTGTTCGAACCCAGGGCCAAATCGGCAGGCGCGTTGAGCGTGAAGACCGGCGCCTTCGCCCGCGCCCAATGGCCGGCAGTCAGCTGCCCACGCCAGCCAAATCTCGGTGTGAGTTGCCCTTGCAGCGTCAGGTCTAAACGGCTCGTTTGTTGGTTAGCAGTGAACTGTAGGGTCTGCGCGGTCGACGACCCCGTAAGCGCCAGCGACAAAGCGTCCAGCTGCATCGTCGTGTAGCGCAGGTCCGAGAGTGCTAGCGAGAACACGGCGGCGTGGTTTTTGGCCAAATCAAAATCCCATTCTGCGTGGAGTTTGGCCAACGCCAACGCTGGCCCCGCCAGCGAACTCATTGCGAGCGTGCCACGCAACGAGGGTTTGGACAGGCTGCCAGCCACGCTACCGTGCGCCTGTACTGCGCCCGCGAAGTTGGGCAATAAATCGTCGAGGGAGGGCACTTCGAGCGCCCACGCCAACTCCCCGCGTCCACCCACTTCGCCACTGGCATGCAGGACGGCACGCCCAGAAGCAAAGTCGAGCTGCTGCACTGCCAAGGTCTGGCCGCTTAAGGTCAACGCTGCCACGCCTCGCACTGGGCGGTCGCGGAGTCGCCCGGTGAGTTGGTTTACCCTCACACTAAACGCTGTGGGAACACCCTCACTGTGCAAGTCAAAAGACAGTGTGCCGGGCCACGCAGGGGCAAACCAAGCCGGGTTAAAAGCCTTGGCCTGAGCCTGTAACGACCACTGAGGCTGCGCCGTCGGCCACGCCAATTCGCCACTGGCGTGGAGCTCGCCAGTGCCCATGCGCGCGTTGAAGGCGTGGATTTTCAGCCCACTCGACGTACCCGAAAATTGGCTATCCACCCGCCCACTCGGCAAGCCAGCTAGCTGCAGGTCAAAGCGGGTCTCGCCCTGATAAGCGGCCCGAGTGCCGGCCAGCGCCCAGCGGCCACGCGCGCTCTGGTAGCGGCGGTGGTCTGGCGTCGTATAACGCAAACCTTGCCAAGTGCCGGTTAATTCGCCCTGCAGTTCTGCCCCCCAGCGCAAGGCACCGGCCGCCTCAGCGGTCATGTCCTGAGCGCGCACGGCCAGTTGGGCCAAGCGCAGCGCCTGCGAATCGCCGGTGCCCGCCAGCAACCACTGCGCGTTCGGCAGGCCGGCCATCACGCTATCGGCCGCCACCGAATAGGCGTACGCCGCCGGCGTCCCACGCAAAGTCAGTTCACCCCGCGGGCTCGCATAAGCGGCGGCGCCAGACACCGGCCATTGCAACTGCGCCCAGTGGCCGGTCAAGTCGACGGCCGCAACAACGGCGTTGAGGGTGCCGCTCAGCACCAGTGTGGCGCCCGTCGCATTGCTCACAGTGAGGGACTCGAGCTTGATCGCCTCAGGCTGCGCTGCGTGTGCCCTACCTTGCACTGACCAATTACCCGCTGCCACCGACGTCACCGCCAGATCCGCTGCTAAGCCAACCGCACCATCCTGGCCCTGCGCCGTGACCTGCCCTGCCACCGCCATCGCAACGGCGCCCGTCCAGCTCACGGGCAAGGCTTGCGGCCCCGGAAATTTCAGCGCCAATTGCCAGGCTGCCGCACCGACGGGCAACTGCACCTGCGCCTGCACGCTCGCCGCCATGGGTGCGACGACTTCCTGGCGGAGAGTCAGTTGCTTGCCCTGCCCTTCGAGCTGCCCATGGCCTTGCACGGTGACCGCACCCGGCAATTGATACCGCCAATGGATATCCACGCGTAGGTGATCGGGCGCATTCTCGCCAAGGCGACCTGCCACGCGCAGCGCACTGGCGCCGTGTTCGGCCGCAACTTCGCGCAATTCCAGCGGGCCACCACGCGGCCAGCGCAGCTTGCCGCGCACGCGCTGGATCTGCCCCATACCGCCGGCGGGAGTCGTCCAGTGCAAGGCGTCGATAGATCCCGCCGTGAGTTCTAGTGAGAGGGGCAGCGTGGGCAGGCGCGGTAAGACGGCCAGCGGCGGGCCTGCGGGTTCCAGCGCATCGAGGTGTACTTGGGTGAGATGCAAATCGCTCAGCGCCAGTACACCGCGCAGGAGCGCCCTAGCGTCAAGGGTGAGATCGACACGACTCACGCGCACACGCAACGCTGGGGTCTGCCATTGCAGCGCGGTCAGCGTCGCACCCTCAGCGAGATTGCCTTCAACGGTCCCCACGAGAAAACGCCCGCGCGGCAGCACGCGGACTAACGCATCCAGCGCAAAATTGAGCCCTGCATTGCTCCCTACCAGCGCCACCGGCACGCCGATCACCGCCAAGGCAAAACTGGCCGCGAGCACCGCAACAAGACGTCGCCGCCAGGTCATAAATCCGGACCTGCCGACACCGACACCCGCCATGGATGGTCGGGATCAGACAATCCATTGGCAAGATCTAGGCGCACCAAGCCAACCGGGGACAGCCAGCGCACGCCAAATCCTGCGCTGTACTGGAGCGGATCAGAGAATGAATTCAGCGCGTTGCCAAAATCGCTGAACACCGCACCACTCCAACTGCCGTAGAGGTGTTGTTCAATTTCCACGCCACCAGTCATCAGATAATGTCCGCCGGTGACTTTGCCGGCGGCGTTGCGCGGACCCAGAGAGTCAAATCTGAAGCCCCGCACGCTGCTGTCGCCGCCAGCAAAAAAACGCTCGCTCACCGGCAGGTGGTCGAAATCGCTGGTCGCCAGAGCACCCACCTCGCTGCGTAAAATCAGTCGGGCACCCCCGAAGGCGTGCACGTATTTGGCTTCGCCACGAAATTGCACAAAGGATACCCGCGAGAGCAGTTGCGCCGCGGCGCCCCGCAGGCCCAACGCTAATCTAACGCCGTCTTTGGTGTAGAGGGGATCATCGCTCCACACCCGAACCCAGCGTGCGGAAGGGATCAATAAACCCGCCACAGCGCTGCTGTCCGCCACGTCGTAGCCTTCCACGGCATACGCTAGCCCCACCGTTTCATGCCAACCATAACGCCTCGTGAGATGCGCCACGCCAAACTGTATTTTGTGACTTTGGGCAACACCGGTGTCCTCGGTATCCATCTTGGCGGAGAACGCCAAACTATCGGTATAGGCGCTCCGCAAGGGAATGGTGTAGAGCCCCAAAAGACTGCTGTACAGCGCTGAGACTCGCAGGTCCGCCTCGGCCTGATGCCCTTGGGAATTAACATAAGGACGCTGCCAAGTCGCGCGGCCACGCGGCCCCGTATCGGTTCCCAAGCCAAGTCCTAGGGAATACTGCTGCGCCTTACGCGGGATCAATTCCACCCCCACCGGAACCCGCTCGGCCTGCGCCAGATCACGCAACGGTTCAACCACTACGGAAGAAAAATAATTGCTGTCCACTAAGCGGGTTTGCAGGTCTAGAAGGTCGCGGGATCGGTAAAAATCGCCCGGCGAAAAAGTGACGTAGCGCCCCAGAAACCCCGGCGTGAGCACCGTCGCCGGCCAGCGCAATTCACCAAAGCGGTAGCGCCGACCGCTATCGATAGTCAACCGAATACGGGCCTGCTGGGTGCGACGTGCCACCCGCACTTCTGCGTGCGTGAAGCGTGCATCGAAGTAGCCGCGATCAGCGAGCCGCTGTTCAAGCGCCCGTTTGCCGTCCTCGTAGGACGCATGCACCAGCACCTCACCGACCGTCAACGGAAAACGCGCGACGCGGTCAGCCCAGGCAGGGTCAGTTTGAGCGTCACCAAGCAGGTCGATTTCCACCGTGCTCACGCGTACCGGCGGGCCTGGAACAATGGCGTAGGTCGCCACCCAAGCGCGACCCTGCTGCACGAGGGTGGGTCGCACGCTCGCGGTGTAGTAACCCAGCGCCTCCAAAGCCTCGCCCAGACTGGTGGGGGCCAACCGGTGCATAGCCAAAATACGGCTACTGGAGAGTTTGGTGCGCTGCTCGCCCTGGAGTGCGGCGAGATGCTCGACTAACTGCCGATGCAGACGCCCGCTGACCCCCGTGATGTCCACTTGCAGGGTATCGGCGAGCGCACTGCTGGCCTGCAAAAACGCCCACGCCAGCAACGCCCAGGCGCCGATTCGCCGCCGGCTAACACCATCGATTAGCCAATCGCTCAACGCCGCAAACCTCCCTAATTAGCCCGACGCTAGCCACTGGCTTGCCGATCCCAGCGGGATCTTAAACCTGCGCACCGGGTGCGCGGCCAGGCTGTAGAGGCGCTACGGCAGCGGCGAAAATCGCCGTCAAACGCGCCGAGTCGCCGACTTCATTGGCCAATAATAGGATGAGTCTGGCGCACAGCCGCAGACTCTCCTCCACACTCAAACCGGCATGCATGCCGACCACTGCCGCATAGAAAGCGTCTGGATCGCTGATCCTAGTAGTGAGCTCTTCCATACTCAAACTGCTTGCGCTAGCGCGCGCCACATATCGGCGTCGCGGGCCGCGGTCCAAATTCGCGGATCTTCCAGACCACCCGCTTCATCGTATGCACGGCTGATATCAAACGGCAGGCAATGATCAAATATTACCCAGTGACCAAATTCTGGCTGCAGACGCGCGTGGGTTTCAGCAAAGGCTTCTTTGAGATTTTTACCCGCAGCCCGCGCGGCCCGCACGCTTTCGTACAATGCGGTGATAAACGCCCGCGTGCCCGCCAAACTCTCGGCCACCTGTGCGGGCGTCGTCAGGGCGTCGCCCCGCCCCGGCACTAACGCACGCGGCGCGAGCGCCTGCAGGCGGTCCAACGTCGCTGGCCATTCGCGCAGGTAGGCGTCGCCGGTGTAGGGAGTGGCACCAAATTCCACTAAATCACCACTGAACAACACCCGCTCTTTCGGTAACCAAGCGACCGTGTCGCCCTTGGTATGGCCCCGCCCTAATTGCAGCAGTTGCACCTCGACGGATCCCAGCCACACGGTGAGTTGGCCGCTAAAAACCACATTGGGCCAAGTTAGCCCGGGCACCGAGTCCACCGCATCGAACAGGCGGGGGAAGCGCTCCAGTTCGGACTGATAGTCCTGCTCGCCACGTTCTACGATGAGGTCGTAGGTGTCGCGGCTGGCAATAATATTGGGCGCGCCATAGCCACTCGCCCCCAACACGCGCACCGCATGGTAATGGCTGAGCACCACATGCTTGACGGGTTTGTCGGTCACGGTACGAATATGCCGCAACACGTCTTGCGCCATCACCGGGGTAGCCTGCGCGTCCAACACCATCACACAATCGTCGCCGATCACGACCCCGGTGTTGGGGTCACCCTCGGCCGTATAGGCATAGGCGTTCTCGGCCAGCTGCGTGAAACTAATTTTTTTGGGTGCCAAGTCGCCCCGGGATGCAAATACTGCGGTCATCAATTTTGACTCCGTGTGTGGCTCGATTAACTTCAGTAGCCGGTTGCGCGCGCCATCGCCGCCGCTACAGCCTGCGCATCGAACTTGCGCCAACGCGCCGCAATATGTTGATCCGGTCGAATGAGATAGAGAGTGCCCGGGAGTGCGTCGTAACGCGCGGCCAGCACACCGGTGGAATCCTGACAGGCGTCGGCGCGAAAGTCGCGGCTCACCGCCACCAACCGCACAGCCCTCGGTAAACAGGCACTGAGCGCCGCCGGTGTCTGCTCACCCACGAAGTACAAACAGATAAAATCGCCGCCCAATATCTCCAGCAGCCAGCGCGCATCGCCACTGGCCACCAGCGGCGCGTCGAGGCAGGCATCGCCGGGCTGCAGCGAGCTGTTGAAGTCGACCCGGTCG
>CAIPNE010000341.1 GCA_903866355.1 uncultured Gammaproteobacteria bacterium | reverse complement strand
GACTTCATGCGTTGGAACGCGGAACTGGCAGCCGTCCAGGGACCGTTCACCTTCCAGGGCGAATACCTGTTGTTGAAAACCCATGCGCCAACCAAGAACGACCCGATGTTTACGGGTTATTACGTGTCGGCCGGCTGGTTTATCACCGGCGAGGCGCGCCCCTACAAGTTCCAAGAGGGTATTTTTGACAGCGTTAAGCCCAACTCCATTGTGGGTAAAGGCGGTATTGGTGCTTGGGAAGTCGTGACGCGTTACAGCAGCGCCGACCTCAACGACGAACTGATCAATGGTGGCGAAGAGAGCAACTGGACCTTCGGCGTGAACTGGTACCCAGCGCCCAATATTCGGTTTATGGCCGATTACATCAAAGTACTCGATGTCAAAGGTGGTGCGTTTGCTGACAGCACACCCTCGGCCTTCGTGCTGCGCTCCGCGGTCTTCTGGTAGCCCACCGCCACTCGAGGTCGGGGACATCGAGCCCCGGCCTCAATACTTGTATATACCTCGGCGATCGGCATAATTGAAAATCCTACTACTTTCGGTGCGGTTTTCCCGATGGCTAACAGCGATGCTCCAATGCATCCGGCTGGCATTGACGTGCCAGCTTGGTGCTCTGCCCACAAAACGCCCCGCTTAGTGGTTTGTGCCACTGCCAAAACCGCTCCCCAGCGGCCTAAGCTCAGACGGATTTTCCAAAAAACCCAGACCGCCATCAGTCTGGGGCTGGCGTTGGCCTTGGCCAGCGGACCGGTTTTTGCCACCAATACCGCCATGCTGCAGTTGCTGTCTGCCTTGCACAAAAAAGGCACTATCGATGACGAAACCTATCAAGCCATTTTGCTGTCGGCGCAAGCCGATGAAACACAAAGTACCGCGGCCAGCGCCGAGGTGGCCAAAAAAGTCGATCAATCATTGGTGAAATTGGGTACTCCCGTACTGACCCCCGGAAAATTCGAAATCAAGGATAAACCCGGTGATTTCGCTTGGCGCACGATCGGCCGAGTGCAGTACGACAATGCTTTTTTCGACAATAACGGCAGCTTTAAAACCAGCGACAACAACCAATTTCGACGGGTGCGGCTGGGGGTCATGGGGACCGTCGCGACCAACTGGAAATTTAAGGTCGAGTACGATTTACGCGAAATCGACGCCGGCATCTCAGGACTAAAAGATGCGTACATCGAGTACATCGGCAAACTGCCGGGCATCGACCCCATCAAACACCCGGTCGACATCAAAATTGGGCAGTCTTACGAGCCGTTTAGTTTTGAGTTGCTCAATGGCTCCAATAACTCCCTGTTTACGGAGCGCGCGTTGCCGGCCAATGCCCTCAGCAGTTTTTTGGGCGAGCGCAACCCGGGCTTAAAAGTGACCACTTGGGGTGAGAGCTGGACCGCCGCAGCAGGTCTTTTCGGCACTCGCCAACAAGAGACCCTCACCGCCGTGAACTGTACGCTCCCCACCGGCGCCAACTTTAAGGCGGGGGCTAAATTCACCTGTGGCGGCGGCTTAGAGGAGACCCCACCACGGGCCTTCAACGATGGCTACGCCGGCACCGTACGCGGCACTTACGCCCCGTGGCAGAATCCCGGGCACGTGCTGCACTTAGGCTCGGCGTTTTCTTATCGCGATTTCGCCAACAACAACCTCGTGCGCTTCCGCGACCGCATGGAAGTCAACGAAACCTCCATACGCCTCGTCGATACCGGCGATTTCAAAGCCGATGATTTCCTACGCTGGAACGCCGAAGTGATGGTCATCGAAGGATCCTTCACCTTCCAAGGCGAGTATTTGCTGTTAAAAACCCACGCGCCGAGCGTGCAGGACCCCCTGTTTACGGGCTATTACGTGTCGGCCGGCTGGTTCCTCACCGGCGAGTCGCGCCCCTACAAGTTCCAAGAAGGTATTTTTGACAGCGTTAAGCCCAACTCCATTGTGGGCAAAGGTGGTATGGGTGCGTGGGAAATCGTCACCCGCTATAGCAGCACCGACCTCACGGATGGGCTGGTCCAAGGTGGCCAAGAGAACAACTGGAGTGTCGGTCTGAACTGGTTCCCGGCACCTAATATTCGCTTCATGGCGGATTACATGAAAGTGCTGGCAGTGAAAGGCGGGCCGTTTGCTAACAGCACACCCTCGGCCTTGGTGCTGCGCTCCGCAGTCTTCTGGTAGCCCGCAACCGCACCGGGGCTGAGAGCCGACGGCGCGCGGTCGTCGGTTGTGCACGCCCCGGCGATGGGGATAATACGGGTTTACCCCTGTGATGCGATTTCCCCAATGGCTCAATACGTTTATCAAATGCACCGCGTGGGCAAGGTCGTACCGCCCAAGCGCCATATCCTAAAAGACATCTCGCTGTCGTTTTTCCCGGGGGCCAAAATCGGCGTGCTGGGCCTCAACGGCTCGGGCAAGTCCACGCTGTTGCGCATCATGGCGCAGGTCGACCGTGAAATTCTCGGCGACGCCACCCCCATGAAAGACCTCAAAATGGGCTATCTGGAACAAGAACCCACGCTGGATCCGGCGAAAAACGTGCGCGGCAACGTAGAGGACGGCGTCGCCGTCGCCAAGGGTCACCTCGACCGCTACAACGCCATCAGTTTGCTGTTCGGGGAGCCCATGAGCGATGACGAAATGACCGCCCTGCTCGACGAGCAGGCGAGCCTTCAAGACATCATCGACAGCAACAATTTGTGGGATCTGGAGCGGCGCCTAGAGCGCGCAGCCGATGCCCTGCGGCTGCCACCGTGGGACGCCGATGTCACCAAGCTGTCGGGCGGCGAGCGCCGCCGGGTGGCGTTGTGTCGGCTACTGTTGTCCGAACCCGACATGCTCCTGCTCGACGAACCCACCAACCATCTCGATGCCGAATCAGTCGCGTGGCTCGAGCGCTTTCTCGAGGTATTCCCGGGCACTGTCATTGCAGTCACCCATGATCGTTACTTCCTCGACAACGTCTGCGGGTGGATCCTCGAACTCGATCGCGGCATGGGGATCCCGTGGGAAGGCAACTACAGCTCGTGGTTGGAGCAAAAAGAAAACCGCCTCCAACGTGAAGAAAAACAAATCTCGGCGCATCGCAAATCGATGGCCGCCGAGTTGGAATGGGTGCGACAAAATCCCAAGGGTCGGCAGGCTAAAAGCCGGGCGCGGCTGGCGCGCTTTGAGGAGCTCAACTCCCAAGAATTTCAGAAGCGCAACGAGACCAACGAAATTTATATACCACCCGGCCCACGCCTCGGCGATTTAGTGGTGGAACTGGATGGCATCAGTAAACGTTATGGCGAGCGCGTGCTCATCGACCAACTCTCGCTGAGCGTGCCGGCGGGCGCGGTGGTGGGCATCATTGGGCCTAACGGCGCCGGCAAATCCACCCTATTCCGCCTGCTAACCGGGGCCGAAACGCCCGACCAAGGCACGCTGCGCGTGGGTGAGAGCGTGCAGTTCGCCTTTGTCGACCAATTGCGCGACAGCCTAGACGCCAACAAGACCGTGTTTGAAGAAATTTCTGACGGCCTCGACATGATGCAGATTGGTACCTACCAAACACCCTCACGGGGCTATGTGGCGCGCTTCAATTTTGCCGGATCAGACCAGCAAAAACGCATCGGCGAACTCTCCGGTGGCGAGCGCAACCGAGTGCATTTAGCGAAAGTGCTGCGCGCGGGCGCTAACGTGCTGCTGCTCGACGAACCCACCAACGATTTAGACGTCGAGACGCTACGCGCGCTGGAAGAAGCCATTCTGACGTTCCCGGGTTGCGCGTTGGTGATTTCCCATGACCGCTGGTTTCTCGACCGCATCGCCACCCACATCCTGGCCTTCGAGGGCAATAGCCAAATCGAGTTCTTCTCCGGCAACTATCAGGAGTACGAACTGGACCGCAAAAAACGTCTGGGCAACGAGGCCGATCAGCCACAGCGCATTCGCTATAAACCACTGTCGAAAAGCTAAGGGCTGCCATGGACAAGTCGCCAAGAGTGAGCCTGGGCTGCGATGCACGCGGGCAAGAAGTGGCGCCGCTCGCCGCCATGCTCAACCGCCACGGGCTGGTGGCCGGTGCGACCGGCACGGGGAAAACCGTCACCTTGCAAGTGCTCGCCGAAGGTCTGTCACGGCTCGGCGTG
>CAIPNE010000340.1 GCA_903866355.1 uncultured Gammaproteobacteria bacterium | reverse complement strand
CCTCGATCCCAGCCTGCGCGGGGAACTCTCCCGCCACGTGACCCACCCAAGGCCAATCAGGCACTCCGAGCAGCTGTTCAGGCAGGGCGATAAGTTTGACGCCGTTTATGTGATTCGATCCGGTTCCCTAAAAACCTACCTCGATAGTGAAGATGGCTTCGAGCAAGCAGTCGACTTTCTCTACCCAGGAGACTTGGTCGGCTTTGACGCCGCTTTAGACAAGCGGCATCCAACGTCCGCCGTCGCACTGGAAACCACCGCCTATTGCGCCATTCCTTACGAGCGCGTGATAGCGCTAGGGGCAGAGTCTCCCAGCCTATTTAGTGAGCTGATGCGCGCCGCGGCGCAACAGATGGTCAGCGTGCAACAGCATGTGCTGCTGCTTGGGCAGAAATCCGCGCTGGCTCGGGTGGCGGTTTTTTTGTTGACCCTGTCCTCTCGTTTTGCGGCGCGCGGCTGCTCCAAGACCGAATTCCATCTCAGCATGTCGCGGCAGGAAATCGCGAGCTATCTTGCCGTTGCGGTTGAGACCATTAGTCGCCTGCTGACGGATCTCCAAAATCGCAAAATCATTTCAGTAGAACGGCGGTTGGTAAAAATCTTGTCGTTGTCCGCACTGGAAGATGTTGGGCGTGATGGAACCCTGCTGCGGATGCGCACTGCATGATCCTCAACCCCACCCAAGCGGGTGGCTCGCCACCTGCTTGGGACTTCGGCTGCGGTCGCACGGGTTTATACCGACAAACCGGAACGCGCGCGTTTAGCTGGAGTTGCCGCCGTGCGGACGAAGATTCCCCTGAGGGATCGCCAACCACTTGGCGCGCGGCGTTGGATGCCCTAGGCGTCAGTTCGCCGATAGTCGTCACCGTGCCTTGCTATGGGGTACACAAGGCGGTCGACACACGCTTAATAGAAGCGGCTGATGTGCCCGAAAAAGTCGTTCAGTTTCGAGCGTTGCTAGGGATGAGCCTTGCTAAAGATGCGGCTGGATGCTGCGCTAACGGGGCCGAAAATAAATGGGGTCTATCGGCTGCGGGTCTGGATCAGCGGGTAGACCATAATCCGTCAACCCCAGCAACAAAATCATTTGCGCTAGTTCCGCCACGCCTTTGGCCGCCATTTTTCTTAAAATATTGGCACGGTGCGTCTCGACCGTGCGCTCGCTTAATCCCAATTCGCTGGCCAATACTTTATTCGCAGCACCGGTGCATAGGCGTATCGCGATTTCACGTTCGCGGGGGGTTAATCTCGCATAGCGCTCGCGCCTGGCTTCCCGACCGCGTTGTCTCTGGTGTTGCTCTGCATCGAGGGTCAAGGCAGCGTTTACGCGCCGTATTAGCTCGTCAAAGTTGAAGGGTTTCTGCAGAAATGCCGTTGCCCCGGCGCGCATTGCTTCTACCGCCATGGGCACATCCCCATGGCCGGTGATAAAAATGATCGGTGGATTCCAACCGCGCCGTTTCAATTCCTGTTGTAAATCCAGACCACTCATATGGGGCATGCGAACGTCCAAGATCAGGCAGCCTCTCTGCGATGGATCGTAGCTCGCGAGGAAGCTAATGGCGTTCGTAAAAGTCTGGCACTGCAGGCCGACGGATCTCATGAGCAGTGCCAAGCTGTCGCGCAACGCGTCTTCGTCGTCAACGATGAAGACAGTGCCGACTAATTGAGTGGAGTCTTGTGTCATAAGTGTCAGTTGCTGCTACCAGTCGGTAATAGAAGGACGAATTCGTTGCCACCGCCATCGCCCGGGCGGTAGCTTAGCTTTCCGTCGAAGTCCGACACCAACGATCGGCAGATCGACAACCCCATGCCCATCCCCTGAGGCTTGGTCGTGAAAAAAGGTTCGAAAAGATGTTGCTCTATTTCTTTGGACAAAACAGGGCCGCTGTCCCTAATCACAATTTCGACCTTGCCAGTGGCCAGAGCGGTGCTCGTGATGGTGATGATTCGGGTACTTCCCTCGTGATTGGTAACCTCAAGCGCATTGCGAAGCAAGTTTAAAATCACCTGCTGAAAGTGCACATCATTGCCCAGAATGGTTGGCTCGGCAGGGTCGAGATTCAACACCAGTCGGTGGCTGGCGGCGCGCAGTTCGAACTCGACCAACTGTAATACTTCGCGGATTAGCGCGTTGCACTCAATGGTTTTGTGATCAGTTGGGTCGCGTCGTGCCTGTTTTCGCAAGCCTTGAATGACATTTCCGGCACGCTCTGCCTGCGTGCTGATCTTCTGCATGATGCCAGCGAGTT
>CAIPNE010000339.1 GCA_903866355.1 uncultured Gammaproteobacteria bacterium | reverse complement strand
TGCAGCGTGTGCGCCAGCGCTTCGAGAAACGCTTGGTGGCCTTGTGGGGCATCGTAGCCGCTGAGAATTCGCAGCCACTCGCGAGTGGGCACCGCCGCCCACGCCGCCTCGAACTGCGCCTGCAGCGCCGGAATCAACGCCGGGTTACCCCCGCCAAGATTGATCAAATCCGCGCCACCCCGCGCCACCTCACCGAGATCGTCCATGAGCTGGCGCGTGCCGCTTTTCGCAGCAAACCCGGCCCCGAAGCGTGAATACATCAGGTGCTCCCTCAGCGCGACAGCGCGCACGAAACCTTAAGGCTACGCTGCGCGCAGGTATTGGTGGATAATCCCCACATGATGCCAAAGAATTTACTGCGCGGCTTGAACCCGCACCGCGTGGCCATGCTGGCCTGCACACTGCTGCTAGCCTTGGTCAGCCCCCTCAATGACGGTCTCACTTACGTGCGGGACTGGCGTATCGTGACATCGGTCGTGGCACCAGCCCTCATGGTGATTATGATTTTTGTGTTGCTACTCGATTTCACCATGACCCGTATTTTCGCCATCGACGCCTCCCCGGCGCAGCGTGCCGACCTGCTGCGCGCGAGCAGACTCGATTTGTGGGCGCTGTTGGTGCTGGTGGTGGCATGGACGCCGTTCATCCTCAACCTCCTCGGCTTTTCGGTGTACCAATGAGCTGCCGCCGGGCACGCGCCTGACGCCGCAGCGTGCCTAAGCGCGTTCCGCCTCTAAGCTGACCGCGAGCTGCCGAGCGCGTTTTAGCGTGAGTTCCTGCACCCGCGCCAACACCGGAGGCCAGCCATGACGGGCTCGCCATGCCTGTGCCTGCGCCTCCACCCACCCTGGCATGGCCAGCGCCAATTCGCCCACGAGTGCGAGGACGTAGTGCGCGTTCAAATCTAGTTGCTCCGCTAGCTCCCGCCAACGCGCCGGCCGCACCCAGTCTGGGCGATCTTCTTGGCCGATCATCATCCCCAGCCGGTCGCTCATCTGGGCGTAGACGTGGGTGGATAGTAGGTTGGCAAAGGGGGCGAGGACGGGGCCTTGGGCACCATAACGGAACCGCAAGTCACGCGCCGTCGCCAAGCCATTACCCACGAGGTGATTAAAAATCACCCACCGCAACAGCGCCCGTAAATCCAGCGCCGGGATGGCGCTATGCCGCCTTATCACAGAGGCACACGCCGCTAGCCCCAAGCCCCCTTCCCGCTCGAAAGCCTGCTCGGGCGGCAAACCGGCACTTTGCGCAAAACTCTCCTCGTGCCACAACGCCTCAGTATCGCCCTGCCCATCCAACCGTCGATCGGCGCGGTGTGTCAGCAGCCACGGCCCAGGGGACTGGAGCCACTCACTGCGAACGACCGGCACCCCGGCACGCGCGGCCAGCAACAGGCAAAACGCCTCATTGTGGGCAGCGTCCTCCCAGCCGTGTCGTCCCCCACGTACCCACACGTTACTGGGCCGACCAGCCTCGGGGTAACACCACCCCTGCGCTGTGTGGCGCAGAGCAACGCAACCCGCGTCAACCGGCCCCGTCACTTCGGCAATGTGGGGGCCCAGACGGGCCTCCCCAAGGGCCGTAACCCACGCCGCCAACTCACCCGCATCCAGGCAGACCGCAGCGCCTAACGGTCGCGCGAGTTTGCCCGGCGGTCGCAGACTCAAGGCCCCGGGAGCCTCGGTACCCAGCGCACCCAGCAGCGCAAAATCATTGCCCGATGAAAATCCCAAGCGTTGGGCAAGTTGGCCGCAGGTATGGGTGTCCGGCAATAAATGCCGAAACCACGCCCGGACGTTTTTGGTTTTATTTTCCGGCATTGACGTTAACTGACGAATTGACCAAAACAAGCCGAAGGCCGCTGGCGGCCCAGCCACCACGGCACGATAAGACCAGTAGTCCGGTGCGTGTTGCTCGAGTTGTCCCAGCAAAGCCCCCGCCAACCGCAGTTCCAAAATGGCGGGTTTCATTGCGGGATCCACCAGCGGCGCGGCGCCACCAACAACTCCAAACCCAACGCTGTCAGCACCCGCACTACCCGTCCAATTTCCAGGCCAGGCTTGCCATTTTCAAGGTCAGAGATAAACCGCAAGCCCACACCGGCCAACCCTGCCAGCTCGTTTTGTTTGAGTTGGGACGCACGTCGCCGAATGCGCACAGTTTTTCCCAAGTCTACTAATGGCGTAATTTTTCCTAATTGCACGTTTTCAACTTCTAAAGTTTTTTTCAAATCTAATTGTCCTAAATTAGCTTTATTAATTTTTTCTCTAATTTATCTAATTATTATTCCCGCACGGGAATTTTTTAAACAAATTTTCTCCCGTGGCACACCGGCATACCGACAAACAGGAGAACCCAAGCCAGACCCGCACAAGCACAGTTAGCGATGCAACCTACGAGTGCACTTTAACGAAGACCAACAGCAGATGCGCCGGGCGCGGTCAGAATGGCGGCAGTTGCCACCGCAGTAGCAGGACTGCCTGAGCAGGTTAGCGTGCCGGTGGAACGGTGGATCGCAGCGTGTAGCGCTGCGCAAACAGCAACCAGTGAGCAAGGCGTTCGGCGGCAGCACTCAGCGCGTGGCGGGCGTTGCCGAGCGCGGCCGCGGTGGTCATGGGATGGGTCACGGCGGCCATCAGCGCATCAAACCCATGATTGAAATTAACGTTAGCGTCAATTGATAAAGAACCCGCCAAGCCTACCACCGGGATCCCTAAGCGCTGCGCCAACGCCGCAACTGCCGCGGGCGTTTTGCCAAAGCGGGTCTGTTTATCCAAGCAGCCCTCACCCGTAATGACCAAATCAGCACCCCGTAGCAAGTTCTCAAAGTCGACCAAGCGCAGCACTAAATCCGCGCCGGAATGCATCTGACCGCCGGCGACGCCCAACAGCGCGGCCCCTAGTCCACCGGCCGCCCCGGCCCCCGCACGGTGCAGCAGCCGGGTGCCAGTCACCTGCTCGAGCAAGCCGCCGAAGTGGCGTAAGCCGGCATCGAGCACCTGCACCTGCGCCGGGTTGGCACCTTTTTGGGGACCATAAACAGCCGCCGCCCCACGCGGGCCGACCAAGGGATTGCGGACATCGCAGGCCACTAAAATTTCGCATTGGCTCAATCGTGGGTCGAGGGTGGTGAGGTCGATAGCCTTCACGCGGGCCAAATCCCCGCCGGTCACCCCCGCTGCCAGCGGCCGTCCCCGGGCGTCGAGGAGCCGTGCGCCTAGGGCTTGGATAAAGCCCGCGCCGCCATCGTTCGTCGCCGAACCGCCGAGACCCAACAAGACCCGCCGCGCGCCGCGAGCCAATGCGTGGGCCAGCAACTCGCCCACCCCATAAGTGGTGGTCTTCAGCGGATTGCGCAGCGCCAAAGGCACCAACGGCAGGCCCGCTGCCTGGGCCATTTCAAGCACGACACTGGCGTCTTTCAAACGCCCGTACATAGCGTTCACGGGCTTTGCGAGCGGCCCCGTGACCCACACTCGGACCCGCCGTCCACCCAGCGCCCCCAAGAGCGCATCGACCGTGCCTTCGCCGCCGTCGGCCAGTGGAATTTTGACCACTTCGACGGCTGGCAACACCCGCCGCAAACCTGTTTCGATGGCATTAGCAGCCGCGCGGGCGCTCAGGCTTTCTTTGAATGAATCCGGGGCAATCACAATTTTCATGGCGGTTCAGCGCGCGCGCCGCCAAGCTCGGCTGGGCTTCGGCAGGCGGGCGCCGGTGAGTGCAGTGCGCGCGCGGATTTGCTCGTCAATGGCCAACGGACGCAAAAAATTGATCTCATCGCCCAATTGCACGGCCACCAACTCGCCATCCAGTAGCACTAAGCGATTGTTGAGCGTTGCGGGAATTTTGGGACCAGGCAACACAATCCCGACCAGGTTCGCCGGATCGGCAGCATGCAGCCCGACGAACTGCCTCGCACCGCCCCGTTCGCGCGCGGCCCGCAAAACCTCCACCGCCGTGGGTGCCGCAAACTGTTCACCCGAGAATCCCGCCACAAAACGCCCCCCACGCAGTTCCCCGCGCGCCTCCAGCCGACGCAACGCAGGCAGCAAATCTCGCCATGGCGGCAACAGCGATTCACGCTCAAGCAAGTGCCGAAACACAATGCCGTAGCGCTTAATCAACACTTGCGCGATCCGCTCCAAGCGTGCAGGTGCCGCTTCTAGGTCAGCGAGGGCATCGGTGGGACGGCGCCGGACCAAATCCCAGCGACCCACGGATTCCAGGGCGGTGGGCGCGTGACTGCGACGCGTGCCGTGTAGCGGTCGTCGCTGAGCAGAGGGCAAAAGCAGCGCGCGCAGACCGGCGAAACTATCGGCAGTCACCCATCCCAAGCTGGCCAGTTCCCCCAGGATGTTTTCGGTTTGTGTGCGCAAGAGTCCGTTGTCGCTGGTGATGTCCTCAAAAAACGCGGCGCCACCGGTGCGCAGATACTCGATCACCCGCTGCGCGGCCCCGCTGGGCAGGCCACTGGACGGCACGGCGAACGCTAGCCAGTCGGCCAGTTGTAAGCGGGGCAAAATGGCCAACGGCATGCTCTTGATAGGGCTTGCGCTGCGCGCGCCGGTGTCTATTTTGGCGCTCAGTCGAGCCCAAGTGCTGCGCCCGCCAGCCATGAGTGCGTCGAGGTAGTCGGGCGAGTAATCGACGATGCGCGCCGGCAGCAGTGCCGCCTCCCAGGCCGCCGCGGGGGCTTCGAAGCCGGCGAGGGTTTCGATGACTGCGCGGGTGGCGTCCAGTCCTTCCACGCGGGTGCCGGGCGTGAGGTATTGCCAATCCAACAAGAAGCGCAGGTAAGCCGCCGCCGGGACTGGTTCAATTTCCGCGCGCAGGCGATTGAGCGTATAGCGATGAATTCTGGCCAGCAGGCGCCGGTCGCACCATTCGGTGCCCGCCGGCGTGGCGCTAAAAGTACCGCGCAGCACACTGCCTTCTTGTTCCAGTCGCGCGAGGGCCGTATCGGCTTCCGTCACAGCCAAGCCCAAACATGCCGCCAGCGTGCTGGCGCTCAGCGGCCCGGCGATGGCCATTCGCCCGCGGGCCAACTCCCGCAGAGCGTCGTCGCGGCTAGCCGCCACTCGCACCCCCAGCCCCGCCAATTCGCCACGCCCCTGCGTGACCTGTAACCCTGGCCATACCAGCAGTGCGTCGGCGAAACGCTCGCTCGCCACCCACCGCGCGGGGGCGGCACCCGGCAGTTCAATGCAACTGGCCCGGCCCGCCAAACTCAAAGCCGCCAGCCACGCCAAAACCACCGGACGCTCGCCGGACTCACCCACCAGTTCGGCTGCCGTCAACACGCCCGCCACCAGCAGGGCATCGTGGGTTTCTTCGAGATTTTGGGGGGCCGGCCAGACTTCCTGACGCACCCGAGCGATCGCGTCGGGATCGAGGGCACCGAGATTGCGCGCGGTATCCGGGTCCAGCCAGCGCCGCGATTGCACCGCCTGCGTGCGGCGCTCCTCCAACGGCGCGTCGTCCAGAAAGGCGTAGGGATTCGCGTTGAGCACCGCTTGCGCGAACGGCGATGGCTCCACCTGATCGCGACACACCAGTTCAATCGTTCCTGCCTCCATTTGGCCGAGCAACGCCTCCAGACCCTCAATGTCCATGACCTCGTTGAGGCAGTCAGAAATGGCCTGTTGGACCAGTGGATGGTGGGGAATCTCCCGCCGGCCTTGCAGATTTTCGGCGCAGGCCAGTTGGTCTGGAAACACGAGCGAAACCAGGTCTTCGGCCTGCATGCGCAACAGCCGCGGCGGCGTTTTTTTACCCTGCCGAAAACGCTGAATCGCCAGCGCACAGCAGGCCACCCAGCGCCATCTAATACCAAACATCGGTGCGTCTAACAGCGCTTGAACGAGCACCTCGCGCACGGTGGCCGCAGTGAGATAACGCCACACCTCAGCCAGTGGAAAACTGTGCACTGCGCCGAGCGAAATCACGATGGCGTCTTCTACCGCCGCCGCCTGCAGCTCAAAATTGAACTGCCGACAAAAACGCTTACGGAGCGCGAGTCCCCACGCCCGATTGACGCGCGCGCCCAACGGCGAATGGATAACCAGCTGCATCCCACCGGATTCGTCGAAAAAACGCTCCAGCACGAGCCGCCGATTGGTGGGCATGGCCGCCAGCGCGCGACAACCGCTCAGCAGATAATCGTAAAGCTGGCGCGCCGCTACCGCGCCCGCGCCGACCTCCAACGCCAACCACTGCTCCACGGGCGGGCGGGCCTCACCGATCGCAGCATCGACCCGCGCGATAAATTCCTCGCGCAGGCGAGATACCGCCAGCGACATCTCCACGCTGCGCGCGGGCGCCTCACCAAACCAGAACGGAATATTGGGAGGCTGGCCTGCGGCATCCACGACCCGCAGCGCGGAGGCCTCTACTTTTAAGATGCGCCAAGCCGTATTACCCAGTTGAAAAATACTGCCCGGCAAACTTTCGATCGCAAAATCTTCGTTGACCGTGCCCACCACATGGCCCCTGGGCTCGGCGATGACATCGTAGTCCGCGGTGTCTGGGATCGCGCCACCGCAAGTCAGCGCGGTCAGTCGCGCACCGCGCCGCGCCCGCACCAAACCGTTGACGGCATCGAGATGTAAATACGCGCTGCGCCGTCCCTGCGCAAAACTATAGCCTTCGGCCAGCATGGTGATGACCTCATCGAAGCTCGCACGGGGCAGGTCACGGTAGGGATAGGCGCGGCGGATCAGTGCATAGAGTTCATCCAGACTCATATCCCGACTAGCCACCTCAGCCACCAGCTGTTGGGCCAGCACATCTAAAGCCGGCCCGATCACCGCAATGCTGTCGAGTTCGCCACGGCGGGTCATGTCCAGAAGCGCTGCGCATTCCACGAGTTCGTCGCGGGTTTGCGGGAAAAGGCGACCCTTCGCGAGCCCGCCTACGGCATGGCCGGAACGTCCCACACGCTGTAAAAACATCGCCAGTGAGCGCGTAGAACCCAGCTGACAGACCAAATCGACTTCGCCAATATCGATCCCAAGTTCCAGCGATGCGGTGGCCACCAGCGCTTTAAGCTCACCACCTTTCAGGCGCTGCTCGGCCAGCAGCCGCCGCTCGCGCGACATGCTGCCGTGGTGCGAACTCACGGCGTTTTCCCCGAGGCGATCGGTGAGCGCCTTGGCCACCCGCTCGGCCAACCGCCGAGTGTTAACGAACACCAGCGTGGTGCGGTGCTCACGAATGAGCTCTGCCATACGGTCGTGAATGTCAGCCGCCGATTCCCCCGCGAGCACCGCCTCTAGCGGTGCGGGTGGTAGCTCGATCGCCAGCTCGCGCGCACGCAGATGGCCTTCATCGATGATCGTGCAAGGCGCGCTTGGCCCCACCAGAAAGCGGGCAATGTCGGGCAGTGGTTTCTGGGTGGCCGACAGCCCCACGCGCTGCGGCGGCACTGGCGTCAGGGCCGACAATCGTTCTAAAGACAGGCTGAGATGTCCGCCACGCTTATTGCCCGCCAAGGCATGAATTTCATCGATGATCACCATCCGCGTGGTGGACAACATAGCCCGCCCGCTGGCGCTCGTCAGCAGCAGATAGAGCGATTCGGGTGTCGTAACCAGAATGTGCGGCGGCTGGCGGCGCATTAGTGCGCGTGCCGCGCTGGGCGTGTCACCGGTGCGCACAGCGGTGAGCAAGGTGATGGGTTGCTCACCACGCGCGCTTAATTCGGCGCGAATACCACCCAGTGGGCGCTCGAGATTAAGTTGAATATCGTTGCTGAGCGCTTTCAATGGCGAGACGTAAACAATACAAGTCGCCTGCGGCAGGTCACCACGCAGCCCCTCGCGGATGAGCGCATCGAGCGCCGCCAGAAACGCTGCAAGCGTCTTGCCCGAGCCAGTGGGCGCCGCCACCAAAGTATGTTCCCCGGCGGCGATCGCCGCCCACGCGCGGGTCTGAGCTGCGGTGGGTGCGCCCAGATCCCGTGCAAACCACGCGCTCACCGCGGGATGAAACAATCCCGCCTTCATGGGCTTTAGCCTAGCGCGGCCACGCGCCCGGAACCAG
>CAIPNE010000338.1 GCA_903866355.1 uncultured Gammaproteobacteria bacterium | reverse complement strand
TTCATCAGGCCGTGGGCAGTGATGCGCCGTTTGAAATTATCTCGGCCTATCGCTCGCCCGCGACCAACCAGATGCTGCGACGGACTTCCTCCGGCGTGGCGTCGGGTAGCCTGCACCTGCAGGGGCGGGCCATCGACATCCGGTTGGCCGACACCCCCACGCGGCACCTGCGTGACGTGGCGTGACAATTGGCCTTGGGTGGCGTGGGTTATTACGCCAGCTCAAATTTTGTCCACCTCGACATCGGTCGCCCGCGTCACTGGTAAGGCATACACACCGTGTGTTGTCACTATGCGTTCTACCCCGATGCGACGGTGCTGGCCGGCGAATTTAACGGCCACATCGGTCGCCCGCGTCACTGGTAAGGCACACACACCGTGTGTTGTCACTATGCGTTCTACCCCGATGCGACGGTGCTGGCCGGCGAATTTAACGGCCACATCGGTCGCCCGCGTCGCTGGTAAGGCACACACAGCGTGTGTGGTCGCTATGCGCTCTACCCCGATTCGGCGGTGCTAGCGGGCGAATTTGACCTCAACCTGCCGCAGCCTTTGCGGCCCCGTTACAACCTGTCGCCGGGCGCGTTCCATCCGGTGATTCGGCAACCGGCGGGTGCTGCGCGCCACCTCGACGTGGCCCGCTGGGGCTTGTTGCCCAGTTGGGTCAAAGACCCTCGCGCGTTGGCGCAGCCCATCAACGCCAAAAGCGAAACCGCAGCCGACAAACCCATGTTTCGACACGCCCTGCGACGAGCGCGCGTGTTGGTGCCCGCCAGCGGGTGGTATGAATGGCGCACTGAGGATGGGCTTAAGCAACCCTATTTTTTTGCCCGGGCCGACGGTCAAACGCTGGCCTTTGCCGGCTTGCTAGAACGCTGGAGTGGCCCGGATGGGGAAGTGCAAACCTATGCCATCCTCACCACCAGCGCCAACGCACTGGCGGCGCCTATCCATGCCCGCATGCCGGTTATTTTGGCGCCCGCAGACTACTCACAATGGCTCGACCCGGCGCTAACCCAGACCGCACCCTTGCAGGCTTTGCTGGTACCGGCACCGGCGGGGCTGCTCACTTGCTGGCCGGTTAGTCGGCGGGTCAATCGCTCGGTTGAGGATGACCCCAGTCTGCTGGAACGGCTGGGCTAACCGGGCAGTCATCCGGCGGACCAAGGGTGGTCACAATTTCCCCCGTGGTCGGGCGAGACCCGTAAACTGCGACTTCCACCACCAGCCAGGGGCCGCGCATGAATTTCGATATCCCAGCCGATCTTGCGGCCTATTTATTGGAGCTCGATGAATTCATCGAGCGCGAGATTAAGCCGCTCGAGCAGCGCGACGACAACATCCGTTTTTTCGACCATCGCCGAGAACACGCGCGTACCGACTGGGACAACGGCGGGCTGCCGCGTGCCGACTGGGAGGCGCTGCTGGCAACCGCTAAACGGCTTGCCGATGCCGCGGGTCATTTTCGTTATCCCTTCCCGCGCGAATTTGGTGGCCGCGATGGCACCAATCTGGGCATGGCCATCATCCGCGAGCATCTGGCGGGCAAGGGGCTGGGTCTGCACTGCGATTTGCAGAACGAACACGCCATCGTGGGGAATAACATCAGCCTGTTGCTGATGCTGGAGTACGGCAGCGAG
>CAIPNE010000337.1 GCA_903866355.1 uncultured Gammaproteobacteria bacterium | reverse complement strand
TCCATCCCGATGGTGGTGATTACCGGCCAGGTGCCTACCCACCTCATCGGCAACGATGCTTTCCAAGAAGTCGATTCCATCGGCATCACGCGGCCCTGCGTGAAGCACAATTTTCTCGTCGAGCGGGTAGAAGATCTCGCCGTCACGGTAAAAAAAGCGTTTTACATTGCGACTTCCGGCCGCCCGGGTCCGGTGGTGATCGACTTACCGAAAGATGTCACGGCCAATCTGGCGGTGTACGAGTATCCCGAGACGGTCGACATCCGGTCTTACAAACCCAACACCAAGGGGCATCCCGGCCAAATCAAAAAAGCCGCGCAGCTGATTCTCACCGCGCAACGGCCCATGATTTACAGCGGTGGCGGGGTGGTGATCGACAACGCCGCGAGCGAACTCACCCGGTTCGCCCGCCTGTTGGGATTTCCGGTCACCAATACCCTGATGGGCCTAGGGGCTTATCCGGGTAGCGACCCGCAGTTCATCGGCATGCTCGGCATGCATGGCACTTATGAGTCGAACATGGCCATGCATCACTGCGATGTGCTTATCGCCATTGGTGCGCGCTTCGATGACCGTGTCACCGGCGACCTCGCCCAGTTTTGTCCTACGGCGAAAATCGTCCACATCGACATCGACCCCGCGTCTATTTCCAAGAATGTCCGCGTGGATGTGCCCATTGTGGGTAGCGTCAGCAACGTGCTGCTGGAACTCAACCGCCAGCTCGAGGAAGCGGGGGTCAAACCGGTTGATCGGGCCACCGATCGCTGGTGGCAGCAAATCCGCGAATGGCAGAAGCTCGATTGTCTGCGCTACGACAAAACCAGCAAGCTGATCAAACCCCAAGCGGTCATTGAGGCGCTGCATCGGGTAACCAACGGCGATGCCTACGTCACCTCCGATGTGGGGCAGCACCAGATGTGGGCCGCGCAGTACTACAAATTTGACCAGCCGCGACGTTGGATCAATTCCGGTGGACTAGGCACCATGGGCTTTGGTCTGCCAGCGGCGATGGGCGTGCAGCTGGCCTTCCCGGATCAACAAGTGGCCTGTGTGACCGGCGAAGCCAGCTTTGTGATGTGCGTGCAGGAGCTTTCCACCTGCTTGCAGTACGACCTCCCCATCAAGGTAGTGAGTCTGAACAACCGTTACATGGGCATGGTTCGGCAATGGCAGGAGTTTTTTTACGAGCGCCGCTATTCGCATTCCTATCTGGAAGCCCTCCCCGATTTTGTAAAACTGGCCGAGGCCTTTGGTCATGTCGGTATGCGAATTGACAATCCGGCTGATGTGGAAGGCGCACTCAAAGAAGCCTTTGCGCAAAAGACCCGCCTCGTGCTGATGGACTTTATTACCGACCAAAGCGAGAACGTGTACCCCATGATCGCCGCCGGCAAGGGACACCACGAAATGCATCTTGCACCATCCGCCACCAGCGAGCGGGAGCTAGCCTAAGATGCGACACACTATCGCTATCCTGCTGGAAAATGCCGCAGGCTCATTGTCGCGAGTCGCCGGTCTTTTTTCCGCGCGCGCCTACAATATTGAGTCCTTGTCGGTTGCGCCCACCGAGGATCCCACGGTCTCACGACTGACACTGGTAACCCGTGGTTCCCCCGAAATGCTGGAACAAATCGTCAAGCAGCTGAACAAGCTGATAGACGTTATCCGGCTCGTTGATCTCAATGAAGGTCAGGCGATCGAACGGGAGCTGCTGCTCATCAAGATCCGGGCGATCGGCGCTGAGCAGCGCGCCGAGATCGCGCGTTTGGTCGAGATCTATGGCGGGCGCATCGTGGACGTCACGGACTCCAGCTATATTGTGGAAATGACCGGCGCGGGCGAAAAACTCGACGCCTTCATCGACACTGTGAGCACTCGGCGAATTCTCGAAGTAGTCCGCTCGGGTGCCTTGGGCATTCTGCGCGGCACGAAGGCGCTGCGCGCCTGACACAATCATCCATTCAACCGCCTGCGGCACCTTGGGTGCCACGGGCCTTAGCAGGAGAAAACTTCATGGCCATGACCATTTATTACGACAAAGACGCCGATCTGTCGCTCATCCAGCGCCGCAAAGTGGCCATCATTGGCTACGGATCGCAAGGCCATGCGCACGCTAACAATCTGCAAGACTCCGGGGTGCAGGTGGTGGTGGGACTGCGTGAGGGATCCACCAGTTGGGCCAAAGCCGAAGCCGCCGGGCTTAACGTGCAAGACGTGGGCAGCGCGGTGCGCGGCGCCGACGTCGTGATGATTCTTGCCCCGGACGAAACCCAGGGAGACCTGTATCGTTCGGACATCGAGCCGAATATTCAATCTGGCGCGGCGCTGGCTTTTGCGCACGGGTTTAACATCCATTTTGGCCAAATCACGCCGCGCGCCGACTTGGACGTCATCATGATCGCGCCCAAAGGCCCCGGGCATTTGGTGCGTTCTACCTACCAGCAGGGCGGTGGCGTACCCAGTCTCATTGCCATTTTCCAAGACCAATCGGGACAGGCCAAAGACCTCTCCTTGTCCTATGCCGCGGCGAATGGTGGCGGGCGCGCTGGGGTCATCGAAACCAGCTTCCGCGAGGAAACTGAAACCGATTTATTTGGCGAGCAAGCGGTGCTGTGTGGCGGCGCGACGGCGCTGATTCAAGCAGGTTTCGACACCCTAGTTGAAGCCGGTTATGCCCCAGAAATGGCCTATTTTGAGTGCCTGCACGAGCTCAAACTGATTGTTGATCTCATCTACGAGGGCGGGATCGCCAACATGCGCTACTCGATTTCCAATACCGCTGAATACGGCGATTTCAGCCGTGGCCCGCGCATTGTGACCGACGAAACGCGTAAAGAAATGAAGAAAATCCTCTCCGAAATCCAGAACGGCGAATTTGCCCGTGAGTGGATGGGTGAGAATAGAACCGGCGCCTCGGTGCTAAAAGCCAAACGCCGGATTGCCCGCAGCCACCCGATTGAAGAAGTGGGCGAGCGCTTACGCGGCATGATGCCGTGGATTAAAGCCAACCGTCTGGTGGATCAGGCCAAGAACTAAGTCCGCCTAAGATGACCCGCCCGGGGTGTGCCGGGCGGGCCGCGCGACCGGCAATTGCAACGCGTGCCGAGCGGCGTAAGCTGGCTATTCCTATCCTATGGTCGGGTCTCCCGGCAGAGGCGACCTCAATGAGCGAGCGGCCATCCGACAACATCCATCGCTTGATCGTCCCCCCGACGGGCGCGCTGCGTGGGCGGGGCATTTATCTACTGCCGAACCTGTTTACCACGGGGGCTTTGTTCGCGGGTTTCTACGCCATCATCGCGGCCGCCAAAGGCCACTACGAGGCGGGTGCGGTGGCGATTCTCATCGCTATATTTTTGGATGGACTGGACGGGCGGATTGCCCGCCTCACGAACACTCAAAGCGATTTTGGCGCCGAGTACGACAGCCTTTCTGACATGGTGTCTTTTGGGGTGGCGCCAGCGTTGCTGTGCTATCAGTGGATGCTGCAGGACATCGGCAAGCTGGGTTTTTTTGCGGCCTTTCTGTATACCGCCGGCGCGGCGCTGCGCTTGGCGCGTTTCAATGTGCAAAAAACTGTCGTGGATAAGCGTTTTTTCAAGGGTCTGCCCAGTCCGGCGGCGGCGGCCATGGTGGCGACTTTTATTTGGTATGGGGACAGCAACAGCCTGCAGGGCCATGGTGCGATGGTTGCCCTAGTGGTGTGTATTGTTATTGCGGCGGCGCTGCTCATGGTCAGCAACCTGCGCTATTACAGCTTTAAAGATTTGGATTTGCGTGGACGCATTCCGTTCCTGGTGGTGTTTGGTTTGGTGCTGGTTTTCGGGCTGATCTCTATCGATCCCCCGCTCATGATCCTGCTGCTCATGGTGAGCTACGCGGCATCGGGCCTGGTGTTGACCTTAAACCAGCTTCGCCGTACTCGGCAGGAGCGTCGGCGCTTGCGTGCTGCGCGCCGCGACGCCGCCTGAGCGCTCAACAAGGGTTGGGCGGTAGGCACTGCTTGGCGATAGTGCGCGGCCTCCTAACCCCCTAAGCGACATGATCGACCCGAGTCAGCGTCAGGATTACCTATCGGCCATGGGGATTGCCGAGTGGGTGCCACGTGCGCCTGCGCCAAGCCCGGCCGACGCGCTGGCGCTGCTAGACCGCCACGCGCCCCTCGACTGGGAGTCGCTGGCCGCCGCGGTGGCCACGTGCGAACGCTGCGAGCTACACCGCGGCCGCACCCAAACCGTGTTTGGGGAGGGACCACGCGCCCCGCAGTGGCTGGTGATCGGTGAGGCGCCGGGGCAGGAAGAAGACCGTCTTGGCGAGCCTTTTGTAGGCCGTGCTGGTCAGTTGCTCAACGCCATGCTGGGGGCCTTGGGGCTGGCGCGCGGCGAAGTGTTTATCGCCAATATTCTCAAATGTCGCCCGCCGAGTAGTCGCGACCCACACGCCGAAGAAATCACCGCTTGCGCGGGCTGGTTGGTGCGGCAGATAGAACTCCTCGCCCCGCAGATCATCCTGTGCGTGGGGCGTATTGCGGCGCAAAGTCTGCTGGGTACCTCAGCACCGCTCGCCAAGCTGCGCGGGCAGCCGCATGTTTACGGGGCGACCCACATTCCCGTCGTTGTGACCTACCACCCGGCTTATTTATTGCGCTCACCCTTGGAAAAACGCCAGGCTTGGCAGGATTTGCTACTGGCCCGCAGCGTGTTGGCTGGCTTGCCGTGAGCGCCCTACCCGCTAGGGTGGGGGTGATTCTTCGGCCAATGCGGGAGCACGACCTCCCTGCCATCGTCGCCATTGAAGCCCGTGCCTATGAATTTCCCTGGGCCGAGCCCATTTTTGCGGATTGCCTGCGCGTCGGTTATTGCTGCTGGAGCGTGTTGGCGCAGGGGGATCTGGCGGGCTATGGCGTGTTATCGATCGCCGCTGGCGAGGCGCATTTGCTCAACTTGTGCATAGACCCTCTTTGGCAGCGCCACGGGTTGGCGCGTCAAACGCTACAAAAGCTGCAAGATGTCGCACGCAGTCTCGCGGCGACGGTTATTTTTCTGGAAGTAAGACCCTCCAATCTGGCCGCGCTTGCACTCTATGACGAGGCCGGATTTTTGCAGATTGCGACCCGTCGCAATTACTATCCAGCCCGCGTGGGGCGGGAAGATGCTTGGGTCATGAGCTGCGATCTGAGTGC
>CAIPNE010000336.1 GCA_903866355.1 uncultured Gammaproteobacteria bacterium | reverse complement strand
TTTCTCCCAGCGATAAGATCTTCAAAAATATCGACTTTCATTTCGATATTCTAGCCAGCCGTCTGCGCGAACTGGCTTTTCTGAACGGCGGCCTTGTGATCCATCTCTGGGATGATCGCAGCGCCAAGCATGAGGTTTTTGAGTACACCGGCGGTATACGAGCCTTTATTCAGCATTTGCACCGTGCTCGTACACCCTTACACAACACCATTTTGCATGTCTGCATGACGCGTGAAGACGTGCAGGTTGAACTCTCCTTGCAGTGGAATGATTCCTATCAGGAACAGAATGTCTTCTGTTACACCAATAACATTCCCCAAAAAGACGGCGGCACCCATTTAGCGGGTTTTCGGGCCGGTTTAACCCGTACCTTGAACAACTTCCTGAACAAAGAAGGCATCCTGGGTCGCAACAAAGAAAAGCTCGATGTAACGGGCGAAGATGTTCGCGAAGGACTTACTGCTGTTGTGTCGGTCAAAGTCCCGGACCCCAAATTCTCCTCCCAAACCAAGGATAAGTTGGTCTCTAGCGAAGTAAAAAACATCGTCGAGACGGTTACCGTGGACTATCTGTCCACTTTCTTGCTCGAACACCCCGCCGAAGCGAAAGCTATCGCCGCTAAAATTGTGGATGCCGCTAAGGGTCGAGAAGCCGCGCGCCGCGCCCGCGAACTCGTGCGTCGCAAAAGTAATTTAGATATCGCTGGTTTGCCCGGCAAATTAGCGGATTGTCAGGAAAAAGACCCCGCGCGCTCAGAACTTTTTATCGTCGAGGGTGACTCTGCCGGTGGTTCGGCAAAACAGGGGCGGGACCGACGCTACCAGGCCATCTTGCCCCTCAAAGGTAAAATCCTAAACGTCGAAAAGACGACCTTCGAGCGAATGATCGGATCGGCCGAAGTCGGCACCCTGATTACCGCTTTAGGCTGCGGCATCGGTTATAAACTCAGCCCCGAAGAAAATTTCAACGCAGACAAGCTCCGTTACCATCGCATTATTATCATGACCGACGCTGATGTAGACGGTTCTCACATCCGCACGCTCCTTCTCACGTTTTTTTATCGCGAAATGAACGAACTGCTTACCCGCGGCCACATCTACATCGCCCAGCCGCCGCTGTACAAAGTGAAGCGGGGCAAGCAAGAACGCTATATCAAAGACCAACAGGACTTTGAGAATTACTTATCTGAACTAGCCCTTCAGGATGTCACTATCGAACGCGAAGGGGTCAGCCTAACCCGCCAGGAGCTCGTCGAGGCTGGCGCTAACCATTTGATGCTAATGCGTTTATCAGAACGCCTTGCGCGCCGCTACGACGCCAGCTTATTAGAAGTTGTGCGACAGGCGGCTCCATTTGCTGTGCCAGACGTCGCGGAAGGCATCTATCTAGAGCAGTGGGTGGTAGAGCTAAAACAGGCCCTCAGCGTGCTTAAAGATGCCTCTAACCAAAGTGTCACCATCGAATACAGCGATTCAGTGCATTGGACTGCGCGTCTGGGCATGAAAGTTCGCGGCATTGAGTGCAAAGCGGTGTTCGACCGTGCGTTCTTTTTTTCGGCCGAGTATCGCCAGTTGATCCAACTCAGCGCCACTATCGATTCCGAGCACGCCAAGTGCACGGTCAGTCGAGAGCAAAAAACCTTCACGGCCAACTCCCTGCGCCGCGCTCTGGATACGCTCACGGAGGACGCTCGAAAAAGCCTAAGTATCCAACGATACAAAGGCTTAGGCGAAATGAACCCAGACCAACTGTGGGAAACCACCATGGACGTCGCCACCCGAAATCTCGTCCAAGTGAAGGTTGAGGACGTCGTTGGAGCAGATCAAATCTTTGCCACCCTGATGGGCGACCAAGTTGAGCCACGTCGGGAGTTCATCGAACGGCACGCGCTTAGCGTCACGAATGTGGATATCTAAAATCAATCAACGCTCGCGCAAGCCCATGCAACGACATCAATTGCGCCCGCGCTGAACAACGCGCGGCTCGCACAATAAAACGTCGCACCGGTGGTTAGGACGTCGTCGATGAGGAGTATTTTTTGCCCCGCAACTGCCCCTGACGCGTAAAAAGCGCCACGCAGATTGCGGTAGCGCGCTCGGCGCCCCAGCTGTCGTTGAGGCCTGGTATGCACACGCCGCAGGCTATTCGTCGGCAACAAGGCAAGACCTAGCTGACGCGCTACCGGTTCGGCAAGCAGGAATGCTTGGTTATAGCCCCGAGTTAGGTGCCGGGCGTACGCGATTGGCACGGCACAAACCACAAACCCCGTGAGATCAACCTGCGGTGGGTGTTCCCCCATTAGCCCACCTAACAGCGTTGCAATACCCACGCGGTCAGAAAATTTTGCTTGTCCTATCAATTGGCGTATCGGGAAGGTGTAGGAGAAGCTGGCAAAGCGCTTGATCTGGTTACGGCCGCTTAAACGGACCTGCAGGCCCCCCCAAGGTAAATCTCGTTCACAACCCGCGCAAAGCCTCCGCCCTTTGACTGGGCCAAGACATAGCAGGCAGCGGGCTAGGCCCGCCGCCTCAAAACGAACGTTTTTCCACCAGTTGTCTAGCTTCCATGCTTCCCATAACCTAGACAGCAAGCGGCAAAAATGTGCCATGGGCTGAACTCCTTTTCAGCATTTTCACGAACCATCTTGAGTAATTTACATGTTAGACATTGTTGAACAAGCCCCTGCTGCTCTGCCGGTTATTTTGGCGGCGACTCGCTGGCCGCTGGACGCCGCTTTAGCCCTTTTGCAACTGCCGTTTAACGATCTGCTCTATCAAGCGCATCAAGTGCATCGCCAGCATTTCGACGTCAACGAAGTGCAACTCAGCACCCTACTCAATATCAAAAGTGGCGGTTGTCCCGAAGACTGCGCCTATTGCCCACAAAGTGCTCGCTACGACACTGGCCTCGAAACCACGGGTTTAATGACCGTAGACGCCGTTATTGCCGCTGCCCTCCAAGCTAAAGCGGCGGGCGCCACCCGCTTTTGCATGGGCGCGGCTTGGCGTTCGCCCAAAGACCGGGAAGTGGAGCAGGTTGCACAGTTGGTGAGCGCGGTAAAAGACCTAGGCCTCGAGACCTGCGTCACCCTGGGGATGCTCAAGCCTAAACAGGCCGATCGCCTCAAAACCGCCGGTCTGGATTATTACAACCACAATCTCGACACCTCTCCCGAGCACTACGGCAACGTCATCACCACCCGCACCTACAACGACCGCCTGGAAACCCTAGATGCCGTGCGCGACGCCGGCATCAATGTTTGTTGTGGCGGCATCGTCGGTTTGGGCGAAACCCTGCAAGACCGCGCGGGCTTGTTATGCCAATTGGCCAATCTACCTACCCCGCCTGAAAGCGTGCCCATCAATCAGCTGGTGCGGGTCGAAGGCACGCCACTGGCAGAGGTCGCGCCAGTCGATTGTTTTGACGTAGTGCGTACGATCGCCGCCGCCCGAATCATGATGCCGAACGCCTTTGTGCGACTCTCCGCGGGTCGTAGTGAACTCGGCGAAGCTGGCCAAGCCCTCGCCTATTTCGCGGGCGCGAACTCTATTTTTTACGGTGAGCAGTTACTCACTACGCCTAATCCTCAACAAAACGAGGATCGTGAGCTTTTTTTGAAACTCGGCATCCGGGCTATGGCAGGCACTGCTTGAAAGCATCTGCCGCTACCGAGCGGCCGGCGCAGCATTCCACGCGGGCCCTCGCCGTGCCGTCAGCACAGCGCCGCCACCTCGAGCCGCGCACTGGGCCGCAAGGCGCCAGAGTCGTCATCGAGGGTGTGGAGCTGCTGAATTTCTGCAGCAACGACTATCTGGGACTGGCGAACGATGCGCGACTCCTCGAAGCCGCCACCCTCGCGCTAGGCCGCTATGGTGTCGGTGCAGGCGCCGCCGGTCTTTTGTCTGGCTGGACCGAGGCCCATGAGGAACTCAGCGTCACCTTGGCAAAATTCCTAGGGCGTGACCGCGCATTGCTGTTTTCCTCAGGTTATTTGGCCAATCTTGGGACTGTCGCTACCTTTGCGAGTCGCCACAGCGAGGTTTTTCACGACCGCCTTAACCATGCTTCCTTGATTGACGGCGTCAGCCTCAGCGGCGCCCATTCTCGCCGTTATCGCCATGCCGATGTGGCAGACCTAGAACGGCAACTGCGCGTTTCCACGGCGAGCAATCGCCTTATTCTCACCGATACGGTTTTTAGTATGGACGGTGATATTGCCCCCGTGGCTGCATTGGCCCAACTGGCGCACGACCATGCGGCCTTGTTGATTTGCGACGATGCCCACGGTTTTGGGGTGCTGGGGCGCGGGCGCGGTCTCTTGGCGCAGGAGGGTGTTTCGCAGGCGGCAGCCCCGCTGCTGGTCGTGACGTTTGGCAAAGCCTTGGGCAGTGTCGGCGCCGCGGTGGTTGGCCGCGATGACCTCATCGAAACCCTACTCCAGCGGGCCCGCCCTTTTATCTACGATACCG
Source organism: uncultured Gammaproteobacteria bacterium (assembly GCA_903866355.1). Lineage (GTDB taxonomy): Bacteria > Pseudomonadota > Gammaproteobacteria. Next base: position 924 of record CAIPNE010000336.1, on the reverse strand, counting down.
CCATGCCGCCGGCACTGGCCGCCGCCAGCACCGCAGCGCTCCATATCCTGAGCGAAAGCAGTGTCCTTGTGGACCAACTTGCCGCCAACACGGGGTATTTCAAACAAGCGCTGGCAGCAGCCGGAATTGTCGGATCGCTTTCCACCACGCCCATTCAGCCCATTATTTTGGGCGCCGAAGAAACCGCGCTGCGAGCGGCAGCAAGCTTGCGAGAACAGGGCTTTTATGTGCGCGCTGTGCGTCCACCCACGGTGCCCAAGGGCACTTCGCGCCTGCGTATTTGCCTGTCGGCCGCCCACACGTTGGCCGACATCGCCGCCTTAGTCGCGGCACTCCCGCGCGCCTTGGCCGCCTAGCCGTTTGGATACTCCACCCGTGACACTCGAACTCGACAAACAGGCCATTCGGCGCTCTTTTGGCAGCGCGGCCGCGACCTACGATCGCCATGCCGTGATTCAGCGTGAAGTGGCAAACCGGCTTCTCGATCGCTTGGATTGGATTCGGCTCGCCCCAACCACCGTACTGGATCTGGGGGCCGGCACGGGCTACTGCGCGCGTGCGCTCGAGCGCCGTTACGCGAAGGCCCGCATTGTCCTGGTCGATCTCGCGCCCACCATGCTCCTAGAGGCTCGTCGCCAACGACGCTGGTTGTCGTCGCAACGCTTTGTTTGCGCTGATGCGACGGCGCTGCCCTTCGCGGATGCCAGCGTGGATATCGTGGTCTCGAGCCTAACCTTCCAGTGGTGCGAAGACTTGGAGATCGCTTTTCGAGAATGTCGTCGGGTCTTGACGCCTGGTGGGTTGTTACTGTTTTCCTCACTAGGCCCCGACACCCTGCACGAACTCCGCGCAGCGTACGCAACCATCGATGAGCGCCCGCACGTTAATCGGTTTAAAGACATGCACGAGGTCGGCGACATCCTC